>DATILK010000359.1:0-2912 GCA_035476555.1 Chthoniobacterales bacterium
GTCCGGACGCGAGATGTCGGGTGAGCGGGGACCGTCGCCGTCCCCCTGCTTCGGCCCCCAGGGCATGGGTGGCTTTTGCACGCGCTCTGGCATGCGAAAAAGGTTAGGGATAAATAATCGAAAGGCAAGCCAGCCACCGCCAGAGGCTTGCCTCCGCCGCGGCTAAATGTCAGATTCCCTGCCCATGCATCGCCCGGCCATCGCCTCGTTGATCCTGCTCGGCGCCCTGCTGCTTTGCGCAAATGCGCCTGCGCAAACCTTCGCCGACAGCGGCAAGACCGACAAGATGCTGGAAGCGTTAAGCAAAAAAATCGACGAGCAGAACGCGAAGATCGACACGCTTTCGCAACAAATTCTCAAGCTGGAACAACAAATCTCCAAGAACACGCAGAACACGCGGCCGGGCGTGATCATCGGCGAAACGCCTTCGCCTTCGCCGGCGACGACCAGCGTCGCGGAAGCGCCAAAGCCGGCGCCGCAATCCGGCAACAGCCACGTGGTCGCGAAGGGCGAGACGCTGACGTCGATCGCCAAGATGCACAAGGTGACCGTGGAAGAATTGCAAAAGTTCAATCACATCGAGAACGACCGGAAGTTACAGATCGGCCAGACGATCATGATTCCGCCGGCGTCCTCGAGTTCGCCCACCACTTCGCCGAGCGGATAAATGGAGTCCGCGGCCGCGCAGGATTGGTTCCTCCGCAAACACGAGGACGGCAGCATTTTTGGGCCGCTTCCTTTTGCGCAGCTCGCGCGGTGGGCGTCATCCGCCCAGGTCGCGCCGCATGATTCCGTGTCGACCGATCAAGTCACCTGGACCAAAGCGCCGATGTTGCCCGAGCTGGAAATGGATTGGCTGGTCGAAGTAACCAGCGAACGTTTCTACGGCCCGACAACGCTGGGCGCGATCCAGGAATTCATGCGGCTGGGCGAGATCAGCCACGAAACTTTTGTGATCAATTCGCGCGACGGCTCGCGCCGGCGGGTGAGCGAGATGCCGCTCGTGCTCTCGCAAATTGCGATTGAGAACGAAGCCGAGGGTGATTCGAGCGGTCCGGTCGCCTCCGGAATGGCCATCAACGTCGAAGATCGGATTCGCGATCTCGAGCAGGCGTTGCGCGAAGAACGCCGCGCCTTGCAGGAAGCCGAGGAACGCTATCGCGCCCTCGAATTAAAATACCAGGAGCTCTCCCAGCGCGCCCAATTTTAGACCGGAACGTCGAGAGTCTCCTCTTCAATTGGACGTTGGACGTTGGACGTTGGGCGTTGGACGTTTTCTTCCGCGTCTTCCAATGGCTTCTCGAGAAAACTTTGTTCCCAAAGCCGCGCGTATTTTCCTCCCAGCTCCACCAACGTCGCATGCGTTCCGCGTTCGATAATTCGTCCCCGTTCCAACACCAGGATTTGGTCCGCCCGCAAAATCGTCGACAGCCGATGCGCGATCACAAAGCACGTCCGGTGCGACATCAGATTCTCGAGCGCTTCCTGGATCAACCGCTCCGTCGTCGTGTCCACGCTCGCCGTCGCTTCATCCAAAATCAGGATCGGCGGATCCTTCAACAGCGCGCGCGCAATCGACACGCGTTGCTTTTCGCCCACGCTCAACTTCACGCCACGCTCGCCCACGACGCTATCCAGCCCTTGCGGCAAACGATCGATGAATCCGCGCGCGTTTGCTGCTTCCGCCGCTGCCAGCACTTCGGCATCGCTCGCCTCCGGCCGGCCCATTAACAGATTTTCGCGGATCGTGCCGTTGAATAAAAAACTTTCCTGGGTCACAACCCCGATCACTTCCCGTAGCCGCCGCATCCCAAATTCGCGGATCGGTTTTTCGTCGACGGAGATTTCGCCGGAATCGTATTCGTAGAAACGCGTCAGTAAATTCACCAGCGTCGATTTGCCGGCGCCGGTCGTGCCCACGAGCGCGATCGTCTCGCCCGGGCGTGCGTGAAAGGTGATGTGCTGCAGCGCCGGCATTCCTTCTTTTCCGTAGCTGAACCCGACATCGTCGAAACGCACGTCGCCGGTTACCCGCGCCGCCGGCATTTCTTTCGTCCAGCCCGGCTCGATCGGTTCGTCGATAATTTCGAAGACGCGTTCGCCCGCCGCGCGTCCCGCCTGCATGAGCTGATTGAGCTGATGCAGTTTATTGATCGGCTCATACAAAAATCCGGTCAGCATGAGGAAGGCAAAGAAATCGCCCATTTGCATCGTGCCGCCCAACACCATGCGCGCACCGAACCAGACGGTGAGCACCACGCCCAATTGTCCGATCAAATACATCGACGGGTTGTAGAGACCCCAAACCCGCATCACGATCAACGTCGCCTCGCGAAGCCGGTCGCTCACGGAATTGAAACGCGAGTGCTCCTCTCGTTCGCGCACGAAACTCTTGATCTGGCGAATCCCGGCCAGGTTATCGTGCAACAAGGAGTTCATCGCCGACGACGCCCGCCGTTGCAGCCGATAGCGTCGATGCGCCGTGAGCGTGTACCAAAGCGCGCCGCCCGCCAGCACCGGAAGCGGAGCCAAGCCGATCAACGACAACGGCGCGCTGACGTAAAACATCATCGCCAGCACCACGACGAGTTGCAGGACCGCCACCACGCCTTGTTCGATCCCGTCGATCAACATTCTTTCGACCGACGTCACATCCTCGAGAATGCGCGTCATCAAATCGCCCGTCGCCCGATTATCGAACCAGCGCAGCGGCAGCATCTGGATATGCGAATACAGATCGCTCCGCAGATCGAAGATGACCCGTTGCTCAAACGTGTTGTTCAGAATGATCCGCAGCGAGTTGAGCCCATTCTGAACCAGGAACGCCAGCGCCGCGATCAGCACCAGCGTCGTCAACCGCTCCGCATGATGCTGGACCAACACCTCGTCGATGACCCGTCTCGTCACCGCCG
>DATILK010000360.1:0-3130 GCA_035476555.1 Chthoniobacterales bacterium
GATTGTCTTCGCCGAGAATCATTCCCTGGTTAACGAGGCGCTGGAACGGCTCGGGTTTCGAGAGCTGGCCCAGATCAAACAACACCTTGTGCCAGAACCGCGCGTAAAGCAGATGGAGTACGGCGTGCTCGACGCCGCCAATGTATAGATCGACTCCGCCCGCTTGCTTGCCGCCCATCCAATAACGCTCGGGTTCTTCGCCGACGAATCTTCCGCCGTTCCGCGAATCGCAAAAACGCAGGTAGTACCAACACGACCCGGCCCACTGCGGCATCGTGTTCATTTCTCGCGTCGCGTTTTCGGAGTACCGGATCCAATCTTTCGCCTTCGCCAGCGGCGGCTCGCCGGTCCCGGTCGGTTTGAAATCCTCAAGCGGCGGCGGCTCGAGCGGCAATTCGTTTTCCGACAGCGATTCGTGCCGGCCATTCTTCCAAATGATCGGAAACGGCTCACCCCAGTAACGCTGCCGCGAGAAGAGCCAGTCCCGTAATTTGTAGCGGATGTCCGGCCGGCCAACGCCCTGTTCTTGCAGCCAGGCTAGAATTTTTTTCTTCGCTTCCGTCGTCGGCAGCCCGTCGATGATCGGTGAATTGATCGCGACACCATCTTCGAGAAAGCCGATCGATTCCTCCGGCGTTTTTCCCGGAGCTTGTACAACCGGCAGCACTGCCAGGTTGAATTTGCGTGCGAATTCCAGATCGCGCTCGTCGTGGCCCGGTACGCCCATCACTGCGCCGGTGCCGTATCCCATCAGCACATAGTCCGCGATCCAGATCGGGATCTTTTCCTGGTTCACTGGATTGATGGCGTAGGCGCCAATGAACACGCCGGTTTTTTCCTTCGCGAGATCGGTCCGCTCTAGATCGGACTTCGCCGCCACTTCGTCTCGATATCGCGCCACATCCGCTCGGCAATCTTCGGTCGTCAGTCGATCGACCAACGGATGCTCCGGCGCAAGCACCATGTAATTCGCGCCGTAGATCGTGTCGTGGCGCGTAGTGAAAACGCGAATGCTGTCGCTGATTCCATCGATCGGGAATTCGATGTCGGCGCCTTCGCTGCGGCCGATCCAGTTTCGTTGCAACAATTTTATTCCTTGCGGCCAATCGAGATTCTCGAGTTCATCCGCGAGCCGTTCGGCAAACGCGGTGATGCGCAGCATCCATTGCCGCATCGGACGACGCACAACAGGGAAACCGCCGACCTCGCTCTTCCCGTCGATGACTTCTTCGTTCGCGAGAACGGTTCCCAATTCCGGGCACCAATTCACTGGCACTTCGGCGACATACGCGAGCCGGACGCTATCCGGATCGTCGCCGCGATACGTTGAGATCGGCTCGGCTTTTTTCGTCTCGGGATTGAACCAGGAATTGTAAATCTGGAGAAAAATCCACTGCGTCCATTTGTAGTAACCGGGATCGGTTGTGTTGATCTCGCGTTCCCAATCGTAGGAAAACCCGATCCGCTTCAGTTGCGTTTTGAACTTCGCCACATTTTCGCGGGTGGTGATTTCCGGATGCTGTCCGGTCTTGATCGCGTATTGCTCCGCGGGCAAACCGAACGCGTCCCAGCCCATTGGATGCAGGACGTTGAAACCATTCAGGCGTTTGTAGCGCGCGATGATATCGGTGGCGGTATAACCTTCCGGATGTCCGACGTGAAGCCCGGCGCCGCTCGGGTAGGGAAACATGTCGAGGACGTAGAACTTCGGCTTGGCCGGATCGAATTTTTCTTCGCCGGGATTCGGCGCGTGAAACGTGCGCGCTTCGTCCCAGATGGCCTGCCACTTCGGCTCCAGGCGATCGAATGGATAAGGTTTGCGACGCTCGTTCATGCGGAAAGAATCAGGAACACAGGAAAACAGGAAGGAAACAAAAATTTTCCTGCGCTCGTCTTTTCCTAGTTCATTTTGTCGGATGCGCCAGCTTCTGCTCGCGACGCGCAACGCGCACAAGACCCAAGAATTTGGCGAAATTCTAGGACCGGCTTTTGCGGTGCGCGATCTTTCGGGAGAACCGGAAGCGCCGGAGATCGAAGAGACCGGCGCCACGTTTGCCGAGAACGCGATCTTGAAGGCGCTCGGAATTTCAAAACGATTTCGCGGGCTGGTCGTCGCGGACGATTCCGGATTGGAAGTCGACGCGCTGGGCGGCGCTCCCGGCGTTTTTTCCGCGCGCTACGCCGGACGCAACGCATCGGATACCGAAAACATCACGAAGCTGCTTTCAGCGCTGCGGAAATTTCCGAATGCCGAACCATTCGTTGCGCGTTTCCGCTGCGTACTCGCGGTGGCGCGTGACGGAGAATTGCTGAACACGGTCGAGGGCGTGGTCGAAGGCACGATTGTCGATTCGCCGCGCGGCAATTTCGGATTCGGTTACGACCCCGTCTTTCAGCCGATCGGGTTCGGCCAAACTTTTGGCGAGCTCGAGTCGGAGACGAAAAACAAGATCAGCCATCGCGCCGTGGCGATTCGGGCTTTGCGATCCGCGTTGTCCGGCGCGCTTACTTAGGTTTAGGCGGAGCCGGTGCGGGAGGCGGGACCGTGCCCGGCGCGCCCTGGACCTGCGCCGGGCGAATCTGGTACCCGATTTTTTGGATGCCTACTTTACGAACGCGGTCGAGCAACTGGATCACATCGCCATGCAACGCTTGTTCCTCGGCACTGATCGAGACCTTGAGGTCCGGATTTTTTTGGTGCAGGTCGTAAAGACGCGGGAGAACATCGGCGTCATTGATCGGCGTGTTGTCGAAGTAGGTCAGGTTACCGGCGGTGACCCGGACCGAGACAAAATCTTTTGGCTGATCCGGCGGCGGCGGGGGCGCATCTCTGGCGGGCAGATTAACCCGGATACCTTTCATGTGGGTCTGGCTCAGGCTCACCATCATGAAGCTGGCCAGGAGAAAGAACATGATATCGATCAGCGGAATGATCTCGATCCGCGCGTGCTTCTTCGGGATGGGCGATCGCATTCTCATGGTGAAATAATCAGTAGGACGCGCCAGTTAGCGTAAAGGTGATCGGGATCCGGACGCGAGGCGCCGTTCCGGGCAGGAACCGGGCGCGGCGAAAGGCAGAGGTCGCGGCGTTATCCAAAATCGGGCTGCCAGTACTCTGGCCCATGCTTGC
>DATILK010000361.1:0-1932 GCA_035476555.1 Chthoniobacterales bacterium
ATCCGGAAGAGCCAGAAGATCGCGCGTTCCACGTAGGTCCTATTCTTCATGTAGGTCCTATCCAATGTTCATCCGGAACCGCGCGACGAACCGTTGCGCGAGCCAGTTAATCCCCAGCGTGATCGTGAACAACACCAGCCCCACCATGAAAAGCGCCCGGTAATGCGTGCTGCCGCGGACCACTTCGCCCATCTCCTGCGCGATGATCCCCGTCATGGTGTGGACCGGCTGGAAAACAGCGCCCAGTCCCTGGCTGAAATCCGGAATCGCGATCCGATTTCCGGCGCAGAGCAGGACGACCATCGTCTCGCCGATCACGCGGCCGAGCCCGAGCAGGATCGCGGAGACAATTCCCGAGAGTGAAGCTGGAACGATGACGCGGCCGATCGTCTGAAGCCGGTTCGCGCCGAGGGCATAGGACGCTTCCTTGAAACCGCGCGGCACGTTACGAAGCGCGTCTTCCGCCAGCGTGAAAATTGTGGGCACGGCCATGAGCGCGAGCAAACAACCGGCTGTGAAAATATTCAGCCGCTCGCTGATCGGAAAAAACGAGACCCACTTGAAGAACGACGACTGCGACGCGGCCCGAATTGCCTGGCCGACCACGGCAATGCCGAAAAACCCGAGCACGACGGATGGGATCGCGGAAATAAATTCGATGTAAGGCTTAATGAGTCGACGCTCGGTCGCGGCCGCGACTTCGCTGACGTAAATTGCCGACGCAACGCCAAACGGCACGGCGATCATCAGCGCGACAACCGAAACGAGAATCGAGCCGACCAACAGCGGAATGATTCCGTACCAATCCTGCCAGAAACTCGCGGTCACCCAGTCGCGACCGAAGAGGAACGAGCTGATCGAGCGGTACCAGGGAATCGGAGCGTCGGGCGACCATTCGCGAACCTGCTTCGAAGCGATCGGCAGCCGGGCGAGATAATCGCGCGCCGCGCTTTTCCATTGGTTAAACGCTTTCTGCTCGGCGGGATCGGAGAGCGGCGGCGCGGCCGCGAGAAGCGCATACAAATTTGTCGTAAGACCGGCGCTGATAGTTTCGAAGGTGGCGCCTTTGTCGCGCAGCGAATTCAGCGACGTTTCGCGCGTTGAAAAATCGCCGGCGGTGAGTTGTTCCTTCAACGCGCTCGCCTGGTCCGTCAGATCGGAAACGAGGCCGCGCAAATTTTCTGCCGCATCGCTGAAGTTCGTCGCGAATTGATCGAACGGCGCGAGCGCGGAAGTGATTTCGCCCAGCGGAACGCCAGGCTTTGCCATGGCGCGGAATTGCCGCAACCGGATCTCGCTCAACTTTCGCGAGAGCGCTTCGTGGTCCGATTGCCGGGCGCGGATGATATCGACGTACTCGAGACCGGCCTGCCGATAAAGTCGCAGGTTCGCGAGATTTTGGCCGAAGAATCCGAAGCCTTCTCGGAAAAGAAAAATCGTGATCAGCGCGAGGACGATCACCGCCACGAGCGCGTTCCCGCCGAAGAACGCTTTGATGAGCTGCTCGATTGCGTTCTGCCTGCGGCGCGATTTTGTTCGGCTCGGGATTAGGATGCGGGAGTCGGCGACGCCTTCCATGCTACGCGAAGTTTCGCGGATGCGTCAGCGGTCCGGCAACGGCTTTAGTGTTACGTTTGTGTGACGAATATTCCGATTATCTTACAGGTGCGCTCCAGAGGCCTGTAAGGTCCTGTAATCGGAGTGGCTACTCGGTTTGGCGCGTTTTTTCATTGCTTCATCCGCGCAGAGCCCTCTAGGCTTGTCTTCAACCCCAATCGGTTTAGGAGGCCCCCAATGAGAATTACGCGTGTGATTGCTGCCGCGATACTTAGTGCCATAACATTTGAGACGACCACCACGGCGACCGCACCTGAGAAGTCGACCGCCGTTATGTCGACAAAGACCAAAAAGTCGCCGAGCAAGAAGTCGTCG
>DATILK010000362.1:0-1730 GCA_035476555.1 Chthoniobacterales bacterium
AACCATCGCCGCGATAACTTTGCGACATCACGGTCGGACTGAGGTGCCGCGCCACAATTTCCGCCGGCGGAAGTTTACTGACGTCGACGGTGTCGGAAAGTGCCGGCAAAAACGCGGCCCCCATTGCGAGCAACGGCCGTAGCGACGTGTCGAACCGCGCATAAATCAGCGCCGGATCCAGATAAACAAACGCTTGCTGCGGTGTTGCCACGGCACGATCGGCGTTTTGGTAATTTCTGGTGGCCGCGAGCTCCGACGATCCGTTGGCGCTGTGTTTCATCGCCGCTTCCACGGAGCCACTGTCCAGTCCGATCACCAGCATGCGATCGGACAAACCGATCGTCGGCGAAAAGGAAAAAAGCGGCAGCCCCGAACTGCTGGAATAATAATGGACGCCATCTTTTTCCCGCCGCGACCACTCGAGGTCGTCGCTCGGTGAAGAAGTGATGGTATTCACGATATTGTTCGCCTTCGCGGGATCGTTGACCGCCGTTGCCGCCACGACTGATGGCCATTGCGAATTCGCTGGCCAGCTCGCGATCAACGCTACCTCCGATCCGAACGCGCTTTTCCATTCCTCGAGCGTGATCCCATTCGCCCCAAGAGAATCGATGATCTTATGCAGACCGCTCAGCCAGCCGAGCGCCGGCGACTGCCATCCGGGCTCCATCTCCTTGCGCCAATCCACAATGCTCGCCGCGTACAAAAACGTGTCCTTGCTCGCGATTGAAAGCGACCCGCGCGTGAGGTTCGCCAGATCGGCCGCTCTCGGCATGCCGACAAAAACCGTGTCGCGCATCCGGCCGCCGTCGAACGCCATCGCTACGCCGAAGCTCCGGATCTGGCGGACCATCGACAATTTGTCGGACGCATCGGATTCCTCGGCCGACGAAATCTTCTCGGCGAATTGCGCCACCCGCGCAAAAACCAGGGCCGAATAACTCGCCGGCATATGTTTTGAGCCACCAAGAAAAGTTTCGTCGGCTGATAGCGCCGTGGCCGGATCCTTTACCCGGCCGTCAGCGCGATCGAGCAGCGTCTTGAGATTCGCGATGTCGTTGGCGAAGAAGAACCACGGCCCCGCCCAGACAGTCCAAACCTGCACGATCCCCGCACTGTCATTGTGGATCTGGCGGCCCTGGTAATCGATGATCTCGTGGTTCGTGTCGCGACCGCCGCCGAGCATCCTCATCCGCCAATCTTCCACCAGCTTCGCCGCTTTCTCATTGTCGCCGCTGCAACGAAATCCGCCGTCCCATTTCCAGGTGCTGGATTCGATCGAGATCACCGCGAAGAACGCGTCCTTCATTTCGAGCGATGAAATTTCGTCCACCGTCTGGCTGATGCGTCCGTTCGCCTGGAGATTCGCTCGCGGCTTCTGGAGGAACTCCTGGACGGAAGGTTCCTGCCAAAGTTGATACAGATCCGTCCGATGCCAGTCGCCGCGGGACCGATTAAAATCCGGCAGGTGGACCAGGGCGAGCGTGTCCTTCGGCAAGAGCGACGCCACGCCGAGACTCGACGTGTGATGCGTCCGGTAAAATCCCCACCAAATCGCGCCTGCCGCCACCGCCGCGGCCAGGATCAACAATTGAAATTTCCTCATTTTCGCGAGCGCCAGTCTAAACGCTGAAACGCTGAAAAGCTAAATCGCTAGCGGACTCGCGCTGTAGCCGCGGCGCTCTGTCGCCGCGTCTTCTCTGTTGCGCTCTTGCGCGGCGACAGAGCGA
>DATILK010000363.1:0-3151 GCA_035476555.1 Chthoniobacterales bacterium
GAATCGGACGAACCGCGCCACGTGGCGCGCCGATAGCCTCGCGCCAAAAAACCTTTTGCGCCGGTTTCGCCTCAATGGCTAAATCGAAGATGCTTCAAACTGCGGAACGCGGCGCGGCCACTTTAAAAAAAGCGCCACACGAACGTTACATCGAAGCGTTCCGCTGGATGTGGCTCGCCCGCGTGCTCGAGGAAAAACTCGCGAGCCTTTATCGCGGCGGCATGATCACCGGCGGCGTTTATCTCGGCCGCGGGCAGGAAGCGGTGAGTGCGGCTTGCGGCATGTTTTTAGATAAGAGCAAAGGCGATGTCTTCGCGCCCTTGATCCGCGACCAGGCCGGCCGCTCGGCTTTCGGCGAGCCGCTTATCGATGTGGCGCGCACCTATCTCGGTTCGCGTCTGGGACCAATGCGAGGACGCGACGGCAATATTCATCGCGGGCGGCCGCTCGATAATCAATTGGCCATGATCAGCCATCTCGGCGCAATGGTTTCGGTGATCACCGGCAAGCTGCTCGCAAAGCGAATGAAGGGCGAAAAAGGGTTCGTTGGCCTGACGACAATCGGCGACGGCGGGATGCAGACGGGCGCCACCCACGAAGGGATGAACATCGCCGCGGTCGAGCGCGTGCCGCTCGTCGTGGTCGCGACGAATAATCATTACTCGTACTCAACGCCTAACGATCGAACGTTTGCCTGCGCCGATCTGGTCGATCGCGCGAAAGGCTACGGCTACGAAGGTTACAATGTCGACGGCACGGATCTGGCCGCGTGTCTCGACGTCATCGAGACGGCAGTAAAACGCGCGCGGGCGGGCCGTCCCCCGCAGCTCGTAGTCGCCTCTACTTTACGGCTCGCAGGCCACGGCGAACACGACGACGCCAGCTACGTTACCGAGGAAATCAAACGCGAGCCGTTTGCCCAGGACGCGTTGATGCGCACCGAAAAGTTCATCGTCGAACAGGAGCTGCTCGATCGCGACGCGTTGCAGCAAATGCGTGCCGAAATTGCCGCCGAAGTCGATGAAGCCGTCGCGACCGCACAACAGGAAGATGCGCCGCACGCCAGTGACGAAGAATGGTGCGGACTTTCGACGCGCTCACTGATGGATCAATTCGCGTGAGCGTTACCTACCTCGAAGCCATTCGCGAGGCGCAGGCGCACGTTCTCGAGAACGACGAACGCGTCTTCATTTATGGTCAGGACATCGCCGGAAAATTCGGCGGCGCCTTCAAAGCGACCAAAGGCCTGGCCGAGAGATTTCCCGGGCGCGTCTTGAACACGCCCATCAGCGAAGATGCCATGGTCGGCACCGCGATCGGCGCGGCGCTCGAAGGCATGAGGCCGATCGTCGAGATGCAATTCGCCGATTTTTCGAGCATCGCCCTAAACCAGATCCTGAATAACGCGGGCACCCATTATTACCGGACCAATGTTCCGGTGCCGATCACGGTGCGCCTGCCGTCGGGCGGGACGAAAGGCAGCGGACCGTTCCACAGCCAGAGCATGGAAGGACTCTACTCGCATTACCCTGGAGTCATCGTGATGACGCCGGCAACGGTCGAGGATGCTTACACGATGCTGATCGACGCGGTGGCGATCGACGACCCGGTTGTTTATTGCGAACACAAGTATCTTTATTACCACCTCAAGGCCGATGCTCTGCCGAAAGAGAAGATGCCGATCGGTCAGGCGCGAATCGTTCGGCCTGGCCGGGACCTGACGATCGTCAGCTACAGCGCGATGTTGCATGAATCGCTCGCGGTCGCGAAACAGCTCAGCGCTGAAGGCTACGAGATCGAAGTCGTCGATCTGCGGACGGTGAAACCACTCGACACGAACACGGTGCTGGCGTCGGTCGCACGCACCGGACGGTTGCTCTGCGTTGGAGAGGCATTTCCCTGGGGTGGCGTGACCGCGGAAGTCATTGCCCGCGTCGCCAGCGAAGGATTTCACCTTCTCGATGCCGCGCCCGGCCGCGTGAACGCCAAGGATACGCCGATTCCTTATCATCCAAATCTCTGGAGTGAGCACCGGCCGAATGCCAAAACCATTGCCGCCAAAGCGCGCCAGATTCTCGCCGAATAATTATGCCACAAGTTCCGATCACCATGCCGCAACTGGGCGAATCGATGGCCGAAGCCACGATCGTCGCGATCAAGGTTCAGCCCGGGGAAAAAGTTTCCGCCGACCAGGAGATCATCGAAGTCGAAACCGACAAGGCAGTGATGGGCGTGACGACGCCGTGCGCCGGCGAGATCGCGAAGATCGACGCGGAAGTGAAGGGAACTTACTCGGTGGGCGCGGTGCTCGGCTACATCGAGGCGAGCGAAGCGGACGCGGCGCGTTTCAAAAAGCGCGCACCCGAGCCGCCGAAAGGCGACGTCGCGAAAGAAATTCCCGGGCGCGAAGAGGAAACCGCGAACGCGGCAAAAACGCAGAATGGGAGTGGCTCGCATTTTCAGGTCGATGAGACCGCGCTGCCGCAGGTCGCGGCGGGCTCGCATTTCCAAGTCGATCAGGCCGGCGTTCTTCCTGTTCCTGCGGGAACGAAAGGCGCGGGATATTTTTCGCCGCGCGTTCGCGCCCGAATGGCGGAGCTGCAATTGACGCAAGCGGATCTCGCTGGAATTGCGGGCAGCGGAACCGCCGGCCGCGTCACGATCAAAGATCTCGAAAATTTTCTTGGCGGTTTGGAAGGACTTTCCGCGGAAAAGCCAAGCGCGATTCGGACCGGCGTTGCGGATGCGATGCGGCGCAGCTGGTCGCGACCGCTCGCGACGGTCGGCCTTTCGGTTTGTCTCGACCCGATCTTGCAGGAACGGGCAAGACGCGATCCGAAACCGGGCCCGGCCCTTTACGTTTTGCGCGCCCTTGCGCTCGCGCTCGCGGAACAACCGAACGCCGCGGCACGTTTGATTGGCGGCCGCGCGATGCGTTCGGAATCGATCGATATCGGCGTCGCGGTCGAAGCCCAGGACGGCATCATGGTTCCGGTCATTCGCAACGCGGACAAAGTTTCGCTCGCGGACCTGACGAATCGCTACACCGAGCTTGTTGACTTGGCGCGTCGCCGGCGGTTGACCGCGGAGCAAACCTCAGGCGGTATCGCGTCGGTTTCCAATTTTGGCACCTTCGGACTCGATTGGGGAA
>DATILK010000364.1:0-2484 GCA_035476555.1 Chthoniobacterales bacterium
CGCAAACCGAACTGACGCCGTTGCAGCCGGCCAGCCCATACGGTTGCGCCAAGGCGTTCGCGACGCAGCTGGCTCGCGTCTATCGCGAATCGTACGGCCTCTTCGTTTGCAACGGTATTCTTTACAATCACGAGTCGCCGCGCCGTGGGGAAAATTTCGTTACCCGCAAGATCGCGCGCGCAGCGGCTCGGATCGCGCGTGGTCTCGACAACGAATTGTCGCTGGGAAGCCTGGAGAGCCGGCGGGACTGGGGCCGCGCCCAGGATTATGTGACCGCGATGTGGTTGATGCTCCAACAGGAAAAGCCCGCGGATTACGTCGTCGCTAGCGGAGAAACCCATTCCGTCCGCGATTTTGTGAACGCCGCTTTTGCGGTCGTCAGTTTGTCGCCCGAAAAATATGTGAAACATAATTCCGCTTTCGATCGGCCGGCCGACCCGGCCCGGCTGGTCGGATCACCCGCGAAGATCAAAGCGGAACTGGGGTGGCAGCCGCGCGGTTCCTTCAACGATCTCGTTCGTGAGATGGTGGAAGCCGAGCTGGCGGCGATCGATGGGCATTCAGGTAACGATCAATAAATATGAATGATATTCTGCTCTCATTTCTTCTCGGCATCGTCGAAGGCCTCACCGAATTTCTTCCGGTCAGCTCGACCGCGCATCTGCGCATTGTCGAGGCGCTCTTCGGATTGAACCTGCAAGACAGCTTCTGGAAGATGTACACCATCGTGATCCAGCTCGGCGCGATCCTGGCGTTGCCGGTTTATTTTTGGAAACGAATTCTCCAGTTTCTGGCGACGTTTCCGCGGGGCGAACGCGGCGACCGCACCATTCTCACCCATCCGCTCAGCCTTACCTTGATCGCGTTCGTGGTGACAGCGCTGCCCGCGTTTCTCCTCAAAAAGCAAATCGGCCAAAACCTGGAGAGTCTTTCAGTGATGGCGTGGGCGCTTTTAATCGGCGGCGTCGTGATGTGGATCGTCGACGCGTTCTGCACGAGGCCGCGCACCAATCACATGGAAGAAATGAATTTGCCGCAGGCGATCTGGGTTGGTGCAATCCAAATTCTCTCGGCGGTCTTTCCCGGCACCTCGCGCTCGATGTCGACCATCGCCGCCGGCCAGACGGCGGGACTGTCTCGTTCCGCCGCGCTCGAGTTTTCGTTTTTCGTTTCCATCCCGACGATGGTGGTCGCGACCGGTTATGATTTGCTGAAAACGCTTCGGCCGCACCATGACGCGGCGACGGAGGCGGGGCTGGCGCCTTTAACAATGACCGGCCACAACTGGGCCGTGGTCGCGATCGGATTCGTCGTTTCGTTCGTCGTCGCGCTTGGCGTCGTCGCCTGGTTCATGCGTTGGGTGCGCGCCCGTGGTTTCGCGCCGTTCGCCATTTATCGGATCGCGCTTGGGATTGCGCTCCTGATCGCGATCGCGCGGGGAACCCTGTAACCTATTCGAATGGAAACGAACGCGATCCTGCCGGACCTGCAGAGCTGCGTGCTGTGCGAAGACGTCCGCTGCGAGATCAATGGCATGCAGACGCTCGTCGGCGTCATCAACGTGATTCCCGCTCCGGGGCTGCCGGTGCATTGCCTGCGCCTTTGCATCTGGTCGCGCTGGTGCAGCGGCTCGGGAAAATTCCGGCAGAAATCCCGCATCATCGGCGTGGACGAGCAACAGGTGCTGGCGCAAGCCGAGGTGGAATTCGAGCTGAGGGAGATGGAAGGCCACGCGACGAACGTCCATTGCTTTGGCGGTGTGCAGTTCCAGCAATTCGGGCTGCATCACGTCGAGATTTTTCTCGAGAACGAATTGCGGCTTCGGTTTCCGTTGCCGGTGGTTCAGGTGACGATGGCGCAGCCCCAATAATTCCGGGGAAAATTTAGAATTGAACGCTTGCCAGGGAGGCGGTCGATGGTCTACAAAGGTCGCCCGCATGTTGCGAAGAGCCTTGCCCAGCCTGTTTTGCGCGTTTGCGTTGACCGCGCCGGCTTATAGCCAGGACGTTTTTGTTCCCCGCGAATTGAAGGCGCAGCCGGTCCATCCGATCAAGGAACACAAGGCCGAGGCGAAACCGGAGAAGTCCAAGGAAGTTGTGCGCCGCGCTGAAACGGCGGCGGAGGACGAGGCTAAACCGAAGGCGCCGAAGACAGACATCGCCTCGGCGAAAGCGGACAAGCGCGCTTCAACAAAGGAAAAAGCTTCGACGGCAAAAACTCCAGCCGCCGACGATCTGGTGACGATCAAAGTCGAGAAAACCACCGCTGCCAATGCGGTGAAAGAGAAGAAGGAAAGGGCCGCGCCGCCGAAAGTAAAAGCTGACGCTGACATTCCGACGATAAAGATCGAGAAAGTCGCGGCTGCAAAAGAACCGACCGCGAACAAGCCGGTGGCGAAAGCTGAACCGACGAAATCCGACCCTGCGAAGGAGAAGACCGACAAGCCGGCGAAGAACGAGTCGATTGTGAAGTCGGACAAAGTTT
>DATILK010000365.1:0-4887 GCA_035476555.1 Chthoniobacterales bacterium
GGTGGCGGCTTCCTGATTCCCTCACCGCCGGAGGAAGACTGTGTCCATGTATCGTCGGTCGATTGTCATTGTAGTTATGATTTTTGTCGCGTGTGCGACGGGAGGCTGCGCTTCCAAATCGAGGAGTAATTACGAGGAAATGCTGATGCCGTTGCAGACCGGCAGCGTCCTTCATCGGCGGATCGAAGTGCCCAGCGGCCCGAAGAAAAAATCGACGACGACGACGACGAAAAAGAAGGAAAAGGAAAAGGAAAAAACGCCGAAGCCGGAAGCTGAGCCCAGCGCAACCCCGAAGCCCGAAGAAGAAAGCACACCGCCTCCCGATCGGTTCCGGTAGTCTGGAGACGGCACGCCCTCGTGCCGTTGAGAATCAGCGATGCTTGCGTCATCGGCACGAAGGCGTGCCGTCTCCAGAATTACTTGGGCGCGAAACCCGTCACGATCTTTTCGAAGCGCGGGTCGCCGCGGAGCGGATCCCAGTACGGATGCAAACGGAGCTGGCCGTAACTGGCTGACGCGGGAAGCTTCGTTGCCGCCGCGAGTTGTTCGCAGGCCAGATCTTTCTCGCCGGTCCAAGCGTAGATGATGGCGAGGAATTCGCGGACGCGCACCGAATTCAGGCCGTCGCGTTCCAAGGGCAGGAGCTCGACGGCCCGCCGGCCTTCGCGCAACGCGTCATCCTTCCGGCCGAGAGCGGCGTCGATCATTCCCATCACGCAAATCGCCGGCGCGTACTCGCCCTGCTCGCGGATCACTTTTTCCTGATGCTCGCGCGCCGCTGCGAACGCCGCCTGCGCCGTCGCGGAATCGCCGCGCAATCGCGCCACCACTCCTTGCCCGAATTCCGGGCTGAACAGAATCGCGTCGGGACCGTAGTTGTGGTCGCCGAGGGCCGTTATCGCGCGATCGGCTGCCCCGAAATCTCGTTCGCAAAGTGCGAGGAAGAGCCAGTTCTCCGCAAAGTTCGGCGCCGCCGCCGGCTGCGTCGCGAGGAGCGCGTCGATCGCGGTGTGGAGCGGTTTCGGATCCGCTTTCCAATCCAATTCCGCCTGGGCGCGAGAAATTTTCGTGTCGACGTCGTTGGGCACAATCGAAAGCGCGCGGTCGAGCACTTCGGTCATTTCCGGGTAACGCCGGAGCGCTTCGTAACTCAACGCGATTTGCTGGAGAATGGCGAAGTTCCGCGGATCCAGTTCCACGGCGCGCTCCAGTTTTTGCAGTCCCTCCGCCTGATGTCCCTGCCGCCGAATAATGTACCCCGCTAATTCGAAGACGCGCGGATCGTTGGGCAGGGTGCGGCTGGCGATTTTTAGTTCGGCCAGCGCTTTTTCGTATTCGAGATAACCCTGATACAGATGCTGCGCCTGCGCGAGATGCGCTTCGCCGCTGTCGGCTCGCAAACGCAGCGCGGTCTGCACCGCTTTCTCCGCCAACGCCAGTCGCGCCGGGGTATGATCGGAGCCGCTGAAATATGCGAAGTCATGTACCCCGGCGAGATTGCAATAAGCGGAAACAAAATCCGGATCTTTCGCCACCGCCTGGTCGAGCAGTCGCGCCGCTTCCGTAAGCTTGTCTCCGAAACCGGTGCCGAACGCGCTCGTCGCGATGATCGCTTTCGCCTGATTATAATAATCGTAGGCCTCCAGGTTGATCGTCGGCGGCTGCTCGATCGCGGCTTTTTCCCCCGGCGAAAGTTTTGCGCGCAATTGCTCGGCGATCGTCTTCGCGATCTGGCTTTGAATAGCGAAAACGTCGTCGAGTTTTCCGTCGTAATGTTCCGCCCACAAATGCGTGTCGGTCCGCGCATCGATGAGTTGCGCGGTGACCCGGACGCGATCGTTCGCGCGCTGGACGCTTCCCACCAGGACGTGCGCCACTTTCAACGCCTGCGCGATCTCGGGCAGATTTCGCGACGCCGTGTTTCGGTATTGCATCACGCTCGTGCGACTGATGACTTTCAGGTCGGCGATCTTCGCCAGGTCCGTCAGGATTTCGTCCTGCACGCCGTCGGCGAAAAACGAGTTCTCCTGGTTTGCGCTCAGGTTTTCAAACGGAAGAACCGCGATCGATTTTTCCGGCGCGGCGACATTGGTGGCCGCGACATTCGTCAGTTTGTTTCGCGCGTACGGGAACAGAAAGACTCCGAGCAAGACGACCGCGATTACGCCAATGGTGATTCCAACTCGATTCCGGCCGCGGCGAAGAACGCGCGAAACTCGTCGGGTCAGGATCGGTTCGTGATCTAGAAATTTTTGCAGATCGTCAGCAACCGCGGCGGCGCTCGCGTAACGCTCGGCCGGCTCCTTGGCGAGGCATTTCAGGCAAACCGTTTCCAGGTCGCGTGGTACTCCCGGTTTGTGCCACGCGGGCGAGACTGGGTTTTCAGTAGCGACTCGGACCATGATCGACGTGTCGCTTTCGTCCGGCAAAAACGGCGGGCGGCCGGCCAGCATTTCGTAGAGAATCGCGCCTAACGAGTAGATGTCCGCGGCCGCGCCCACGTCGCGGCTTGTCCCGCGGGCTTGTTCGGGCGCCATATAAACCGGTGTGCCGATCACGGCGCCGGAAAGGGTGAGCGCGCTTTCCGCGGTGAGCCTTTTCGCGATCCCGAAGTCCGTCACCTTCGGTACGCCCTGGGGATCGATGAGAATATTCGCCGGCTTCATGTCGCGATGGACCACCTGGTTCTGGTGCGCGAAGTCGAGCGCGCGCGCGACCGGAATAAGGAACCGCGCTGTCTCCGGTGCGGTCATCGTTCCCGTCCGCAATCGATCGGCCAGCGATCCGCCTTCAACATATTCCATGGCGAAAAACGGCGCGCCATCGTGTTCCCCGACATCGTAAATGTGGACGATGTTTGTGTGATGCAGCGCCGCTGCCGTCTCGGCTTCCGCGAAAAAGCGTTTCAATTCCGGCGGCCCGTAATATCCCGTCAACATCTTCAGCGCGACGAGCCGATTCAATTTCCGCTGCCACGCGCGAAAGACGACGCCCATCCCGCCGCGGCCGAGTTCGCCTTCGATTTCGTATCCAGCGATGACGCGGACAGCGCCGCTCGTGGCGGGCAGCGTCGGATCGGAGGAAGTGGAATCGGAGTTGGCCAAAGCGAGTGCAGTTTGCTCGGGATCGACCCATTGCTCAAGAACGGCGAGAGGCGGGCCGGTAAGTTGACGAGCCCCGGGCAAGCTCCTATTCTCGCAACCTGATTGGTGAGGTGGCTGAGTGGTCGAAAGCAGCGCTTTGCTAAAGCGCCGTACCCCAAAAGGGTACCGAGGGTTCGAATCCCTCCCTCACCGCCATCCAATTCGTGATCACGGAAGAGCAGGCGCTCGCGCGCATCATTGAAAAAATCCGGCCGCTGCCGGCGCGAACCGTGCCGTTGATTCAGGCGCGCGAAAAGTTTGCGGCGAGTGATGTGATCGCGCGCGTCGCGCTGCCGCGCTTCGATAATTCGGCAATGGACGGGTACGCGGTGGTCGCGTCCGCCTGCGCGAACGGAAAACCGCAGCGGCTGATTGGCGAGCAACCGGCGGGAGCGGATCGGGGATTGCGGATTGAACCGGGCGAAACCATTCGCGTGTTTACCGGCGCGCCAATTCCAGCGGGCGCGGACGCGGTCGTAATGCAGGAAGAAGTTCGCGTTGAGGGCGTGGATATTTTTGTGAACACAACCGTCGAGGCGGGAGAGTTTATCCGGCGACGCGGCTGCGACTTGAGCGAGGGACAAAAGATCGTCGAGGCAGGCACGCGATTGAGCGCGCAAACCCTGGCCCTGTTGGCGTCGCAGGGGATGGCCGAGATTGCATTAGGAGGCGAAGTTCGCGTGGCGATTGTTTCGACCGGCGACGAATTGGTAGCGCCGGGCGGCGAGCTGACCGCGGGACAAATCTTCGACAGCAATTCAGTGTTGCTCCAATCGCTAGTGGAAAAATTCGGCGCGACCGTCGCGAGCGTTCGACATTGTCCGGATGAAGCAGCGGCGATCGAGCAGGCATTTCGGGACGCGCTTCAGTTCGAAGTCCTGATCGTCCTTGGCGGCGTCTCCGTCGGCGCGCGAGATCTGGTAAAACCAGCCTTGAATGCGATCGGCGCGGAGACCGATTTGTGGCGGGTCGCGGTCAAGCCCGGCAAGCCCTTCCTTTTTGGTCGTGCGGAAAGATGCGCGATCTTCGGACTTCCCGGCAATCCCGTTTCCGCATTCATCACGTTCCTTTTGTTCGTTAGGCCGGCGATTCTCCAATTAATGGGCGCGACGGATAATCAGCTTCCGTTGCCGACCACCGACGCTCTTCTCGCGGATGAGTTGAAGAACGACGGCGACCGGCCGCATTACGTTCGCGGGCAGTTGCGCGCCGGAAAATTCGCGACGATCGGCCGGCAGGAATCGCACGCGCTTTACGGTTTGAGCCGGGCCAACGCCCTGGTGCGCGTTCCGCCCAACGCCACATTTCCGAGCGGCGCCACGGCGCCCGTGATCCTCCTCGATTAAACGCCGGTTTTCGCGCCGAGCCGGTTGACACTCCGCGCCAGCATTTTAGCTTATGCGGCTTGAATACGGCGCAGCTCAAACTCAACGGACACGATCAATTTCGGGCTGACGCCGAGCGCCTCTCCCATATCATCCTGGAAATGCAGCGCTGTTTCGTTCTGCATCTCTCGAAGGAACTCGCGCCGGGCAACGTTTCTTTCCCGCAATTTTTTCTGCTCGCGGCGCTGGATCAAAAGGAAGTGCTCACGATGTCGGCGATCGCGCAAAAGATGGGGCACACCACTGCGGCGGCGAGTGGACTGGTGGCGCGATTGGAGAACCTCGGGATGGTTGTTCGATCGGCTTCGCGCTCCGACAGGCGTAAAGTGATGGTGTGCATTACCCCAAAAGGCTCGGCG
>DATILK010000366.1:0-3535 GCA_035476555.1 Chthoniobacterales bacterium
TGTCCTTTTTTGTGTGCCATGAGATTACTCTTTCTCCTCGGTCTTGGCCTTCTTTGCTTTCGAAGTCTTTCCGCCCAGGCTGATGCCGGTGATCTTCACGCGCGTCAATTTGCGGCGATGTCCGACCGTGCGGTGATAACCTTTCCGCCGGCGATATTTGAACGCGATGACTTTCTTGTCCTTGCGCTGCTCGACGATTTCGCCCGTGACAGTCGCGCCTTCGATCAACGGCGTGCCGTGCGTGGCCTTGTCGCCGTCGCTGTAGAAAAGGACATCCGCGAAGACGCCTTCTTTGCCGGGTTCCTCATTGAGAAAATCGACATCGATGATGTCGCCTTCCGCGACGCGATGCTGTCTGCCGCCAGTTTTGATAATTGCGTAAGCCATACGAAAAAGCCGGGTATTACTCCGGGGGAAAAGCCGCGCAAAGTTCCACAGATGGCGGGCTTTGACAAGAGGAAATGCGGTGAGGTCAAGCGAGCTTCAATTACAACCACTGATGACCAGCGTGATTTCTCCCTTCGCCGGATGCGCTTCGTAATGCGCGCGCAGCTCGGCGGCTGTCCCGCGCCGGAATTCTTCGAATTTCTTGGTCAGTTCGCGGGCGACGCAGAGCTGGCGATCCGGCGCCAGTTCGGCACAAGCGGTCAGTGTTTTTAAAATCCGATACGGCGATTCAAAAAAAATGGTGGTCGCTTCCCGTTCTAGCGCGGCTCGCAATTCGCGTTCGCGCTGCCCACTTTTCACCGGCAAAAAACCACGGAAGCAAAACGAATCAGCCGCCAGTCCCGAACCGACGAGCGCAGTCAGGATCGCGGATGCGCCCGGGACAATCGTATAAGGCACGCCGCGCTCGATGCATTTGCGGATGAGACGCCCGCCCGGATCCGACAGTCCTGGCATGCCGGCATCGGTGATCAGCGCGACGTTTTCTCCCGCGGCCAGGCGTTCTACCAGCTCGGCCGCTCGCATCGCTTCGTTGTGCTCGTGGTAACTCACCAGCGGTTTCCGAATTTCAAAATGTTTCAGGAGATTGCCGGAGTGCCGCGTGTCCTCCGCGGCGATCACGTCGGCCAATTTCAAAACTTCCAGCGCCCGCAACGTGATGTCGTCCAGGTTCCCGATTGGCGTCGCGACGACGTAAAGCATGCCGCCATTAGAACAGCTGCGTCCCCGCCGGCAAACGAATCTTGGCGCTAGCCCGGTCAGAATCGGCAAAGAACAATCGGCATTTGCGACGAGTAGGCGCGGATCTCTGCGCGGTCGACGCAGATCTTGTCGATGTTACGCATCCAATTCTGGCGGCCGCGGGAAGTGTCTGCGGAATAAATCGCGAAACGCGCCGGGACCAGATTGACCGCCAGGTCGCGAACTTTTTTCGCGTTGGCCTCATTGTTAAAGTCGCTCATGATTGGGACGATCCGCAGGTTCGGGAAACGTTTTCGGGCATAGACTTCCAGCGCCGTCCGCGGATTTCCCCATTGTGGATCGGCGAAAATTACACCCGGACGTTTTTCCTTTTCCAGGATTGCGACAATCTCTTTGACGCCGAATCCCGTTGGCCATTGCTCCAGGTAATTGGCTTTTGCCCACGGCGTGCTGCGCTCGACATATTTGCCGGGCGAAATGCCCATCAAAGTGTTCTGATAAGTCCAATGAGCGATCGTAAGGGCGGCGCAAGCGAGGAAGGCGAGTCTCGCAAATCCGGACGCGGCGCCGCGTTGTCGCTGCCAGGCGGCGAGCATCGCACGTGCACTAAGCGGAAGAAGCAATGCGATGACTGCGGTGTTGAACATGTACTCGTTGAATCCGCGTAGCAGCAATACGATACAACCGGCGGCAGTGAGGAACATGCAGCCGAGGACGAGGTCGGGGGAATTTCTCGCGCGAATCGCCCTCCAAAAAAACAGGCCCAGAAACGGCACGAACGCCCAACAGTAATAGGCGCCGGTGTAATCGAAAATCAGTTTCAAATTACCAGCCCAGATCTGAAACGGAGCCCTGAGAATTTCCGACGGCGACATCACCCACTTGCTGTCGAAACGTTCGCGAACCTCGTTGAACTGCTGCGGAAGGACCGCGTCGGCCACGAGGCCTGAGACAACGATCACCGCCAGAGCCAGGGCAAAGTTAATACCGAGACGGCGCCACTTCGCGTGATCGGAAAGCGGCTCGGATATTCTTTCTTCGGTCCGCATTTGAGCGAACGGGAGAAAAGCAGAAATCGCCAGGAGCAGGTAACCGGATTGCTTGAACAAGAGCAGGGCGGTGCCCAACAGAACCGAAATTGGAATCCACCCGAACGCCGGTCGGCTGCCGCCGATTGCTTTGAGAAGCGCCCAATAAAAAATCGGCGCGACCGAAAAGAGAAATGTCTCCGCAATGTATTGATTATTGTGAAAAAGGACGGTCGGGCACAGCACGTAGAGAAAGGCTGAGAGCAGTCCCACGCCTTCTCCGAAAAGTCGTTTTGCAAATGCGTAGAAGCCGAACAGCCCGGCCGCCGATGCAATGAACGCAACCAGCCGCGCCGGCACGAGCGGATCGTTGCCCCATTCGATAAACGGCGCCGCAATCCAATATTGAAGTGGCGGCTTCCAGTCGTTGTACAATTCCCCCGCCATTGAGACGAACCGGTTCTGGTGCCAGTTCTCGTGAATGGACTGGGCGTACTGAATGTAGATGGCCTCGTCGTTGAAAATCGGAAACGCCATCAGCGTCAGCGCTCGCGACATCACGAACAATCCGGCCGCGACAAAGAGCATGTTTCGCCGGCCTCGTGGGGTAGTCAGAAAATTCATCACCACGATCGCCAGGCGGAGCTCGTTGCGATCAAGAAAGACAACGCCGGGCTACTTCAGCACTGAAAACGGCGCGCGGAACTCCGGCGTCGTGTCTGGCGCGAAGCCGTGGCGCATGATGTTCTCGGTGACGACGCGCGGGACCATGAACTGGAGAAGGTAATCGCCGCCACCCGCTTTGGTGCCGCCACCTGACATCTTGAATCCGCCAAAGGGATGGCGGCCGACGACCGCGCCGGTGCACGAGCGGTTGATGTAAACGTTGCCGGCCACGAGCTCCGCTTTCACGCGTTCGATGTTCGCGGGACTGCGCGAGAAAAAGCCGGCGGTCAGCGCGTAATCGGTGTCGTTCGCGACGCGGATTGCTTCATCGAGATCGCGCACTTTCAGCACGCTGAGGACCGGACCGAAAATTTCCTCGCAGGAAAGAACCATGTCCGGTTTCACGTTCGTAAAAATTGTGGGCGGGACGAAGAAGCCTTCGGGCGGCACCGTGCCTTGGAACGCGAGCGTCGCTTCCTTTTTGCCGGTCTCGATCGTTGCCAGCATCCGGCGATAGGCAGTTTCATCGATCACCGGCCCGACCGTGATTCCCGGTTCTTCCGGGTTCCCGACGCGCAAACTCGCGGCGGCTTCGACGAGCCGTTTGACGACGCGATCGTAATTTTCCTCGAGCACAATCAGGCGCGAACAGGCGGAACATTTCTGTCCCTGGTAGCCAAACGCGGAATAAA
>DATILK010000367.1:0-3510 GCA_035476555.1 Chthoniobacterales bacterium
GCCCGCTTTTTTCCCTCACCCACGATCCGGCGTGGCAGGATCACGCGCGGAATCTCGACAGCGCCTGGCTCAAGAAAGATTACTTCCAGGTCCGGCCGATCCGCGCCTGGATGCTGGCCAACGCGCCGGAGTATTACGCCAGCACCAACACCTGCTTCTACATGTTTGGCGGTCCCGATTTTCTCTACGCGAACATCTTCTTCCCCGAGGCCAAAACCTACATCCTCGCCGGCCTCGAGCCAGTCGGCCAGGTACCCGATATCACGCGGATGGATCCGGCATCGCTCCGCACCGATCTCAACGCCTTGCGCCAATCAATGCACACCGTCCTCCAGACGAATTACTTCATCACGAAAGACATGCGGACCGATCTCAGCAGCACCAATTTCGGCGGCACGCTTCCGATCCTTTACGTTTTCCTCGCCCGGCTCAATTGCACGGTGCTTGACACGACTTACGTCAAGAGCCCGGCCGACGGCGTGAAGATCAATTTCACTCGGAATGGAAGCCAGCAAACTCTCTATTATTTCAAAACCGATCTCTCCGGCGGAGCGAGTCCGTTCCTAAAATGGTGCGCGCAACAAGGGCAGGGCGTGAGTCTCCTCAAGGCTGCTTCCTACCTCATGCATACCGAAGGTTTCGCCGGCGTCCGAAATTTCTTGCTCAATAACAGCCGGGTCATTGTACAGGACGATTCCGGCATACCGCTGCGCGGATTTCCAAAAAATTGGAAGGTCGATTTCTACGGCCGCTACGTGCCGCACGGCGAGGAGTTCGCGAAATACGATCAGCCGGATTTGGCCGCGATCTATAAACGGGATCCGCCGCCGCCCGAGCTCGGGTTCGCGTTCGGTTATCATTGGCAACGCGAGCGCGGCCTCCTTATGCTCGCGACCCGAAAGCAGTAATCTTGTTGCGCCTCCTCTTTTCCTTTTTCGCCGCCGGTTTTCTCGCGTGCAGTCAAGCGCTCGCGGCCGACCCAGCCGCTGACGCGACCGCGAAATTTCTCGCGGGGTTGCCGCTGAATGGGACGCCACTCGAGAGTTCGGCCAACGCGAGCGGATGGAAAACCCACTCGACCGATCTCGACCGCGCCTGGAAACAATTCGATGACCGCCAGCTGGCGAAGATTCGCGAGTGGGCGCCGCAGGCGCTCGGCGCTGCTTATCAGGACGCCGGGCCGATGTATTACATGTTTAGCGGACCGGATTTTCTTTACGCGAATGCGTTTTTCCCGAACGCCAGCACCTACATTCTTTGCGGGACGGAACCGGTCGGCGCGATTCCGGACATCACCAAGATTCCGCAACACGTTTTGCCTTCCGCGCTCGCGAATCTCCGGAAGTCGCTCGATTCCGTCCTGAGCTGGAGCTTTTTCATCACGAAAAACATGAAGGTCGATCTGCGCCAGCAACAACTCAGCGGCACCCTCCCCGTCCTGTATGTTTTTCTCGCTCGCGCGGGGTGCACGATCGATTCCGTCGAGCTCGTCGCGCTCGATAAAGAGGGCGCATTTGTTCCGCAGGGGAAAGGGACCACATCCGGAGTGAAAATCGCCTTCATTGGTCCGGCCGGACGGCCGCAGACGCTTTATTATTTCACAACCGACCTGGCGGATTGGGCGATCAAAGTGAATCCGAACTTCGGAAAATTTTGCGAGCAACAAGGCCAGGGCATGACTCTGCTCAAGGCCGCCTCGTTCCTGATGCACTCGGACAACTTCTCGATGGTGCGCGGCTACCTCCTGGCCCACAGTAAAGTGATTCTCCAGGACGATTCGGGAATTCCGTATCGCTTTTTTACCCGCGATAAATGGGACGTCCGCTTTTACGGACACTATGCCGGCCCGATCAACCGGTTCTTAAAAAACGGGCAGCTGGATTTGAAAAAAGACAACGCCGCGAGCGCGCCGCCGCCATTGCCTTTCAGCTTCGGTTATCAATGGCAGCCGAGTCGCTCGTCGCTCATTGTGGCGACGCCGAAATAGGTTGTCGCGCCGGTTATCGGCCGACCAGCAGTCTCAAGAATTGCGCGTCGGAAAATTTTTGGCCCGAGCCGTGACGCACCACCACGAGGTTCATCGACGGAATCACGTAGAGCCGCTGATAACCGGAGCCAATACACGCCACGAGGTCGCTCGGCGCGTTTCGACAGAGCACCGTTCCGCCCCAGCTTTGTCGTTGCCATCTCGGAATCAACATCGATTCGATATCGAATTCCCGGCCACCCGGCGCGTGGCGATTATTCCACCAGCCTAACGAAAAGGCGCGATTCGCGCCCGAGCCTCTCCAGCATTGTGCCATCGAACTCGCGCTGACAATTGGCGCGCCGCCATTCAACGCTACCTCGCCCAGCTTCGCCCATTGCCGCGCGCTCAAGAGCCAGCCCGCGGCCAGGAGCGGATTGCCCGCGCTGTCAGTCAGATAACGTTGCGAGCCGAGCCCGAGCCGATTCAGGACGCGGCGCTCCAGATAACGAGTGGGAGATTCTCCGTGCAGTTTCTCTTTCAGCACCGCATGGAAAACCTGGAGCGCGCTCGGTCCGTAAATGAACGCGCTTCCCGGACTCGCCACCAGCGGCGCGCGGATTGCCATGGCATCGCGGTCGCCCGGGTTGTTGTTGTGCAACGAGAAGACCGGCTCGAGCCCGCACGAAAAATCGAGCAGTTGCCGGATCGTGACGCGCGCTTTGCGCGGATCGCTTTTCCACGATGGGATCGTGTCGGCCACGTATTCGTCGAGACTAAGCAAGCCATCATCGACCGCGGCGAGCGCGGCCAGACCCCAGAACGCCTTCGTTCCGCTGTAAATTTTGTGCGGTTCACGCGCGGATTGCTCCAGCAACGTCTGGCCGTTTTGCACCGCGAGAAAAGACGTGCCGCCTGCTCCGGCCGAGTAAGCGGCGGCTGCCCGGATCGCGTTCGGATTCACCGGAGCGGAAAGCGCTGTCCCCGCGGCGAGCAACCAACCGATGAATGCGTTCTTCATAGACGCCTTCACTTTGCGCAGCGGCGGCCAGATTTCCACCAGCGGCACCGGTGAAATTCGCTCGGCTCGCGCACTGTTTTCTGCCATCATCGCGGTATGCGGGTTTTGATTGCGGACGACGATCGCAGCGTCGGCACGTCGCTGGCCGAGCTGGTCCAGCGTTGTCAGCACGAAGTTGTCGAAGTTGTCACGTCAGGTTTGGAAGCGATTCACGCCTATGGCCGGCATCATCCCGACGTGGTCCTGATGGATTACCAGATGCCGAAACTCAACGGCGCTACCGCCTGCCGCAACATCGTCGCCAAATATCCGGAGGCGCGGGTCATCCTTGTTTCCGGTTATCCGCGCGATCCAAATGGAACCGGCGCTCTCGCCATCTTGCAAAAGCCGGTCGATCTCAATCAACTCTACTCTGCGCTCTACGACGCCGCCCAGCAGCGGCCGCCCGCCTGACCGTTCGCGTCTTTAGCGCGGACCCGAGCCCATCGAATTGTACGATGATGATGACGGCTGCATGCTTTGG
>DATILK010000368.1:0-2326 GCA_035476555.1 Chthoniobacterales bacterium
TTGTTCGCACCGGCTACACGAAATTTGCCGGCTATCTCGTGGGCGGCATGCGCGCCTGGCAGAACGCAGGGTATCCGTTGCGCGAATTGCCGCAGATGACGATCCATGAATTGCAGGCATCACGGAACGGTCTTCAGCTCCTCGACGTTCGTGGTCCCGCCGAATGGAGAAACGGCCGCATCCCCGGCGCGACCCACATTTTTCTCCCGCAACTGCTGAAGCGTTCGGGCGAGCTCGATAGGCAGCGCCCCGTGCTTGTCTATTGCGCCACTGGTTATCGCGCGAGTCTCGCGGCGAGTTTGCTCCAACAGGAAGGGTTCGCCGACGTCCGTAATCTGCCCGGAAGTTTCCACGCCTGGAAAGCCGCGAAATTGCCGGTCGAGAAATGAGCGACCTGATCGTTCGCGAGCAGGAGCCGCTCAATCTCGAGATGCCGTTCTCGGCTTTGGACGGGTTCATCACGCCTAACGAGTCGTTCTACGTCCGCTGTCATTTTCCGGTTCCGAAAATTTCGGCGAACGATTGGCGATTGAAAATCGAAGGCGAAGTCGAAGCGCCTTTTGAGCTGAGCTACGATGAACTGCGCGCGATGGAATCCCGCACCATCAGCGCGACTCTGGAGTGCGCGGGCAACAACCGCATTTTTCTGGAGCCAAAGGTAAAGGGCGTGCAATGGGAGCTGGGCGCGGTCGGGAATGCGTCATGGACCGGCGTGCCACTCGCGGCCGTGCTCGAGCGGGCAAAGCCGAAGTCGGGCGCGATCGAAGCTATTCTCGATGGCGCTGATGAAGGCCAGGTGGATAAAACGCCGACGCCGTCCGGCAAGATTTCCTTCTGCCGCAGTTTACCACTGAGCAAAGCGCGCGCGGACGTGTTGCTCGCTTACGAAATGAATGGCGAGAAACTTTCGGAGACACACGGTTTTCCTCTTCGCGCGATTGTGCCGGGTTGGTACGCGATGGCTTCGGTAAAATGGCTGCGCCGAATCATCGTGACCGACAAACCGTTCAACGGTTTTTATCAGTCGCTCGACTACACTTACTGGGACCGCTCCGGCGTTCTTCCGACACTCGCACCACTGGCCGAATTACAAACCAAGGCCGAAATTGCGCGACCCCAGAATGGTGAAATCGTCCCGGCGAACTCCGTTTACCGCGTTCACGGCGCGGCCTGGACGGGAACCGGCGAGATCACGCGCGTCGAGCTCAGTTTCGATTCGGGTGAATCATGGCAGGACGCAAAACTTGTCGGCGACCCAGTGACGAATGCATGGCGCCTCTGGGAATACGAATGGCGCGCGCCAGCGCCCGGACGTTACCGCATGATCGCGCGCGCGACGGATTCACGCGGTTTCGTTCAACCCGCCGATCGCAGTGGCGATCGTGGGACGTACATGATCAACCATCTCCTGCCGATCGAAGTCGAAGTCCGCTAATTCATCCCGGCAGAAGAAGCAGCGCCGCCTTTCAAATATTTGTCGAGGAAATCGAGGATCGCTTTGTTGCCGCGAATCTCGTTCGCCTTTTTCGTAAAGCCGTGACCTTCGTTGTCGAACACCACGTACTCGACGATGCCTTTCTTCTTCTTAATCGCTTCGACGATTTCGTCCGACTCCACCTTGATCACGCGCGGATCGTTCGCACCCTGTAATACCAGAAGCGGCTTGGTGATTTTGTCCGCATGGAAGAGCGGCGAAATTTCCTTCAACATATCGAGCTGCGTGTTCGGATCGCCGATCTCGGCGTAAAGCGATTTGCGCTCGCTTTCCCAATACGGCGGAATGCTCTGCAAAGTGCGCACCCAGTTTGCGACGCCGAAAATATCCACGCCGACATTGAACTCCTCCGGTTTGAACGCGAGCGCGGCGAGCACCATGTAGCCGCCATACGAGCCGCCCATGATTCCGATCTTCTTCGCGTCGACGTAATCCAGGCTCTGCAAATATTTCTTCGCCTCGACGCAATCCCAGAGCGGTTCGCGGCCGTGCTTCTGGTCATCGGCCTTGTAGAACGTCTTGCCGTAACCGCTCGAGCCTCGATTGTTCACGTCGAGCACGGCGTAACCGTGATTCACGAGAAACTGCACTCCGGCGCTGTACGGCATCCGCGCCTGCCCGCCCGGGCCGCCATGCACTCGCACAATCGCCGGAACCTTCGCCTGCGCCGTCGCGCCGTGCGGTTGATAAAGAATCGCCGGAATCTCCATTCCATCGAACGATTTGTAACGCACGACCTTGGCGTCGACGAGATCGGCCGAGTTGATCTCGGGATTCAAACTCTCGGTTAGCTTCGTCGGCTTCTGCGCAGCGAAATCGTAAACGTACAAG
>DATILK010000369.1:0-2531 GCA_035476555.1 Chthoniobacterales bacterium
GATCGCCGCGAACAGGCCGATGGCCGTTGCGAGGAGCGCCTCGGCGATGCCCGGTGCAACAACCGCGAGGTTCGTCGTCTGCAGTTTGGAAATCCCGATGAAGCTATGCATGATGCCCCAGACGGTACCGAACAGCCCGATAAACGGAGCCGTGGCACCGATGGTGGCAAGCGCGCCCATTCCGAAGCGGACGCGACGCGCCTCCGAACGAGCGATTTCGGAGAAACTCGAAGCAATCCTTTCCTTAAGACCGCTCTCGTTGTCGAGATCCGGTGACAACGCGACCTCGTTGATCGCGGTCGTGATGAAAGAGCGCATCACGCTCTGATCGGAAGACAGCATCGATTGTGCCTCTCCCAGCGTTCGCGCGCGCGCGACCGCATCCACGGCCGCGCGAAGCCTGCGTTTCGCGATGAACAGCTCGATGAACTTCGCGACGAAAATGGTCCACGTAACGAAGGACGCAAAAGCCAGGCCCGCCATGATCGCCTGCACGACCGTGCTAGCCGACATGAACATCGACCACGGTGACAGTTCGTGCAGTCCGACAGTCACGGACCTCGCCGACGAAGCCGCCGCGCCGGAAGCGCCGGGAGCGGTTGTGGTCGCGGCATCCGAATTCTGGGTTACGGTCGGCGGGTCAGCCGGTTGCTGCGCGACTGTCGGCCGGCCGTTACAACAAAGGAAAGCGATCGCGACTATCGCCAGGGTGAGCCGTCGCATTGTTGATCCGCTTGTTCGTAGTTTTCTTGTGTGTTGTCGCATTCTCGATGCACCAGTCAAAGAACTTTCGCTTCAATCAATTCGTCTTGCGTTGGTGGCGCTAGCACACCTCGTTTCCCGACAACAGCAATTAGCTGATCAACGACGCAGTCTAAAATGAATCTAATGTACTCTTTTGAATCGGTCTAAACAGATCGATGCTGACGCATCGCGCGGACGCGCGAACATCACCCAACCGAGACGTTTCACGCGAGAAGTGAAAAAAAATTTTTGAAGTCATTGCTGCTGGGCCCGCGGGGACGGCATGGCGTAGCGGTCGCGGTAAAGCATTGAACCGAAACTCGACTCCAACGTGATTTTCTTTGGAAAAATTCCAAGCTTGCAGCGCGGATTTTTATTTCTCGTGTTTGGAAAACTATTTGTCGCTCCTGCATCTGGACTCATCGCACGCGCATCTCATAAATCGTTTCCGGGGATTCACGCGAACAGAAAATACTGAGGGGATTTCATGGGGTACGGGGACGGTCTTGGCCTTTTTGCGAGGGCCATTGCAAAGGCTGCTTTGTTGTCGGTGAGCTATCTCGCAATTGATATCGCAAGCGACGGGTTCTCACATGCGCAAACGACGCAACAAAGCCCGGCAACCCAATCGGCGCCATCGCAACTTCCGCCGGTGCAGATCGACGAACCGACCCGCAAACAAAAACGCCAACGTAGCCAGCCGAGCAATCGAGCGGGCGCAACGGCAGCGAGAAGGACCACCACGCCGCAGCCCACGCCAGTAGCGGCGGCATCGGTCTGGGCGGCGAGCACCTACAATGCAAGGACCGGCACCGTCGGCATCTACACGAACAGCACTTCGGTCGCGACGAAGGTGAACACGCCGCTCCTCGATATCCCGCAGTCGCTCTCGGTGCTGACGCAGGATTTCATCAGAGATCAGGGATTCTCATCGCTCACCGATGTCACCCGCTATGTTCCCGGAGTGGCGGTGCACCAGGGCGAGGGAAATCGCGACGAACTCGTCATACGCGGCGTGGATTCAAGCGCGAACTTCTTTGTCAACGGTTTCCGCGATGACGTTCAATATTTCCGCGATCTCTACAACGCGCAAAGCGTCGAGATCTTGAAGGGACCAAGCGCCTTGACCTTTGGCCGAGGCGCGGGCGGTGGCCTGCTCAATCGCACACTCAAGGAAGCCGACGGCCAGCGGATTTACGAAGTAACGGGACAAACCGGATCGTACTGGGATCGGCGCGTAACGCTTGATGCCGGTCAGGCGATCAACGACAACTTCGCGGCGCGCATCAATTTGATGTACGAGGGAAGCGATACCTTTCGCGACTACGGCTGGCTTGAGCGCTGGGGCGTCAACCCGACGGTGACCTTCAGAATTAGCGAGAGCACGAAAATCAGGTTGAGCTACGAATACTATCAAGACATGCGCGTGGCCGACCGCGGCAATCCTTCTCAGGGCCTCAGCGCCGTCGCGCCATCATCAACACGCTTCAATCCGGCAGCTCCATTCGCCCCCGGCGGGGATCTCACGGCGTTTTTCGGCAGCCCCGATCTGAACCGGGCGAAAGCGACCGTGCAGGAGACCATGGCGTTTATCGACCACGATTTCGGAAACGGACTGACCGCGCGAAACGCGACGATGTTCGCGCAGTACCTGAAGTTTTATCAGAACGTTTATCCGGGCAATGGTCCGCTGTCGGGCGCAGTCAATCCCGCCCAGACTTCGTTTAACCGGGCCGCATACAACAACACGACCAACCGCGATAATATTTTCAACCAGACGGACTTCT
>DATILK010000370.1:0-3455 GCA_035476555.1 Chthoniobacterales bacterium
ATTCTTCATCTGGCGACACACGGCTTTTTCCTTCCCGAGGCTGCTTCGCCAAGTGCGCCCGCCAGCACGCGGGCGGCGAGTGAGACGGTGAAATTGCGAATCACCAATCCGATGCACCGGAGCGGCCTGGCGTTGGCGGGCGCGCAGACCACCCTGGGCGCGTGGAGCCGCGGCGAAGTTTCGCCCGCGCAAAACGACGGGATCCTCACTGCCGAAGAAGTGGGCGCTTTGAAACTCGATGGAACGTGGCTGGTCGTTCTCTCCGCGTGCGACACCGGCTCGGGCGAAGCGCGGGCCGGCGAAGGCGTCATGGGATTGCGCCGCGGTTTCGTCCAGGCCGGCGCGCAAAACCTGTTGATGACCTTGTGGCCGATTAGCGATCAAACCACCGTCCAGATCATGCTCGATTTTTACGACGCGGCGCTGCGCACGAACAACGCTCCGCAAGCATTGGCTGACGCCCAGCGCGATTGGCTCGTAAAATTGCGCAAAGAAAAAGGCCTTCTCGCCGCCGTCCGCCTCGCCGGACCCTTCATCATGAGCTCGCAGGGGAAACCGTAGCTTTTAGCGCCGAATCGCGATGCCGATTGCTTCAAATCGGCCACCGCGTAACAGCGGGCCGGACCCGATAAAGGCGCGGGCCGGAAAATCTTTGATGAAATAGGTGCGATAAATCTCGTTGAACTTTTCGTAGAGCGAGAGGTCAGGACAAAAGACCTGGACGGAGACCAGGTCGTCCATCGTCATGTTGGCGGCGGCAAGAGTCGTCTTCATTCCGTCGAGCAGAAAGCGGATTTCCTTTTCGAGCTCCGGCGGCGGTTTGCCGGTTTCCGGATCGATGCCTATCCGGCCCGCCAAATAAAGCGTGTCGCCAACGCGCACGGCGTCGCTGTAGGGCAAAGTGTCCTTTCGAGTGGGCAGCACGATATGCCGCGACGATTCGGGATTTGGTTTTGGCGTCGGATTTTCGGCGCGTGCGGGTTGGCCGAAGCCTAACGACGCCGATGCCGACAGAATGGCCGCCGTCCGTCCGATTGAAGTTTTCCACGTTTGCATGGGCCGATCATGCGTCGCGGATTATGGATTCTGCAAATTATAAACTTCGAAGAGGCCCACGCCGGGTTGGCCATTGCGCTCGTGAATGATGGCGGTGTACGGACCGGAAGGGAGCGTGGTGATGATGGCGGACTCGAGATCGTTCGTGGGCGCGAGATTCGATTCCTCGATTTCCAGCTCGGGACCTTCGCGCCAATTATCGTTCGACGCGATGAGGGTGCCGTTTCCATCGCGCAGGTCCAGCATCGGATCGGGCATCGCGTCGGTAACACCCGCGGACACAAGAGACGGGCCGACGGTGCGGACAAGAACGCGAGTGACTCCGGAGGTTCCGCTGATGATGAAGCCGCCGATCATAACGTCGCTTTGTGGACCGACCGCGCCGCGCGTGCTGATGTTCGCGAGCGTGGAATCGGAACCCGGAGTGAGATCGTAAACTTCCACGAGCGCCGTGCCGGTGCCGCCGTCCTTGCCATCGACGATGGCGGTGTAAGCGCCGGGCGGCAGGGTCCGGACAATCGCGGATTCCAACTCGTTAGGCGGCGCGATCCCGCTGGCGTTCACTTCCAGCGCCTGAGTGTCGGCCCAATTGTCATTCGTTGCGATGACCGCGCCGGTCGAGTCATGCAATTCCAAAGTCGGATCGGCCAGCGCTGAAGTAACGCCGAAATTGTTCAGTGACGGTCCCATCGCTCGCACGATCACTTTTTTCGACGCGGTGCCCGAAATGATGAAGCCGCCGATCAGACGGTGGTCGCCGGCGCCGGCCGCAACCCGCGTGGAAATATTTGCCAGTTTTTCGGCGACGACGGTGAACGGCGGATATTCGACGCTGCCATCGGTGCCGTCGGGGTCGCGGGGAAATTTCGCGTAGGGCAGGCGCGCGCCGAGATAGGCGAACTGGTCTGCGCGAATGGGAAACGGCGCGAGAAAGTCATGGGTGCCGGACGCGCCGACAATGTCGTCCTGGTCGACGCCGTCGCCGCTGATACCAATCGCACCGATCAATTGCCCGTTGCGATAGAGCGGGAAGCCGCCGGGAAAAATCGTGATTCCGTTCGGGAAACGCGCGTCGAGGCCGGAAGAGTCGAGGACGAAATTCGGAAGCGCGGCGCGATTGAATCCAGAGAATTGCTCCTGCAATCCGAAGTACGGGCCGGGGTCCTGCACGTCGAGGCCCGGCGGATATTTTGTTTGCGCGAGAAAACCGATGGTACGGGTGGACAGCGCGAGCGAGTTGTTCGAGAAGCCAACGGCGGTGCGGCCTTTCTGCACGGCGACGTCCCAACTGAAGAGCGTTGCCTCGCCGGTGCGAAACGCGCCGAGGCAGGTCGGGTTCACCGCGGGATTGTTCGGGTTATTGGAAACGGTGATGAAAACCTGCATCGGCACGCCGATCGGTAAACGAATGCCGGCGCGCGTCGTCCGGGCGCGATCGGCGGCGAAATTGATGATGCTCGCAACTTCGGCCGCGGTCAGACGCGGCTGGCCGTTAATCGTTCCTGGAATGGGATCGCTGATGATCGGCTGGCGGATTTCGCCCTGCACGCCGCCGAAGGTCGCGATCGGATATGGGAACGGCGCGGGCGCGGCCATGACGGGAAAGCCGGGACCAGCCGCGCCTTGAAGCGTGCCGCCCACCGTTGGTGTGGGTGACAAGACGTAAGGCAACGCGATGCCGTTGATGTAAACATTGTCCGCCGTGATCGAGCCGGAGGGGCGAAATCCGGTTTGTCCGGCGAGCGCGACTTCTTCATCCACGTCGTAATCGGGAATGAAGGTGAACGGATTCTGCGAACGAAAAACCACCGGGCCAGGTCTGCCGTCGCCGGTAACCCCGATGCCGCCGACGAGAATTCCGTTTTTGTAAAGCGGAACGCCGCCGGGCGAACCGTCGAGCGATGTTCCGAAAACCGGCACGATCGTCAGGCCAGGCGTCGAACTAAAAGTGATGACGCTGCCCGGCGCTCGGAACTTGTTGATGTCGGACGTGAAAAGATTCGAAAGGCCGACGCCGACGAGCGGGCCGGGAGCGGTGTTGCGCACGCCCGGCGGAAAATGCTGCTGGATAATGAACCCGGCCGTCCGCGACGTGAACGCGTTCTGATTGCTGCTGAGATAAGAGGCCGTCCCGGCTTTCGAGACGCAGCTCGAGATGTCGAGCGCGCTTGGCGGCGTTCCGTTCACGCTCCAGACCGCGAGCACGTCCCCTTCCCGATCGGTCACAGCGATGACGCTGTTCGGCGAAATCTGAATGGCGCGCGTAGTCGCCTGGTTGACGATCGTCTGAACGTCGATGGCCGTGAGCTGCGCCCGCGCGATGGCCGGCGACAGCAGCAAAGCGGCGGCAAGTGGCAGTGCGGCGCGAAATCTCACGGGGCCCGGTTTCATACTAAAAT
>DATILK010000371.1:0-2736 GCA_035476555.1 Chthoniobacterales bacterium
CCGGCTTAAAAAAAATCAAAAGACGGCTACGTCTGAGCCGAGTTCGTCGGACGTGCATTCACTCCAAAAACGCGTTTCCAAGTTGGAGGAGAAAACGCCTCAGCCGCCGACGGAAGCGCCCACGCCGAGTCAGCTGAGCGCAGACAACGCGGCTCGGATCGACGCCATTGAGAGAAGACTGCGCACGAGCCTGACCGAGACGCGCGATATCTATCGCGACGACTCCGGCTGGCCGTTCGATGCGACGAAGCTTTACGATTTGCCGCAGCCGCTCGAGTTCCACGGCTATTTGCGTTCCGGGTTCGGCCTGAATGGCGAAGGCGGAAAGATGGAAGCTTTCAAGGCGCCGGGCGCGGGCGCGAAGTACCGGCTCGGCAATGAATCGGACACTTACGGAGAGATCGCCCTTACTCACAACTGGCTGCGCGAAGACGATCCTCTGAAGTCACCGTACGTTCGGACGACGGCGATGATTTCCTACAGCACCGGCGAAAACTTCAGCTTCGATTCGCTCAACAATCAGGCCCAGGGCAACGACATCGCGCTGCGCCAGGCGTTCGTCGAAGCGGGCAATGTCCTTCAAAGCATGCCCGAGGTCCGGTTCTGGGCGGGACAGCGTTACTACCAGCGGCACGACATTCACATCAACGATTTCTACTTCCTCGATATGAGCGGATACGGCGGCGGTGTCGAAGACGTCCCGCTCGGCGGCTTTGGCAAACTCGCGGTCGCGTGGCTCGGCGGCAGCGTCGACAATTACGTCACCGATCACGGCAATGCCGCGAAAAGCAATATCGACCTGCGCGTGTCCGATGTCGCGGCGTTGTCCGGAAAATTCACCTTCTGGTTCGACTTCGCCAGCACGCGCGGCGGCGAGGTTCGCAATGTCTTCAATCCTGATGGGAGCCGGTTGGCTGTGGAGAGTTCAGCCGGCTGGGCCATCGGGATCATTCATCGCACAAATGACGAGAAGTTGTTCGGCGGATATAACGAGTTCAGTATCCAGTACGGCAGCGGCGCAGCCTACAATTTCGCGAGCACGCTCGACGCCTCGGGCCCCGATCTCGATTCGGCCTGGCGTTTTCGCGTGACGGATCACTTCACGATCCAACCCTCGCCGCACTTCGCGATGCAGGCCGTCGGATTGTACGAAGAGACGGAATTCGGCGGACCGAATTCGCGGCAAAAGTGGGCTTCGCTCGGCGCGCGGCCGGTTTATTTTTTCAACGATCGTTTCAGTATCGCTTTTGAAGCCGGCGTCGATTGGGCGAAAAGCGAACCGCTCGGCACCGACGGCCATCTCTGGAAGATCACGTTTGCGCCGCAGATTTCCCGCGGCGGAAAATTTTTCAGCCGCCCCGTCCTTCGCCCTTTCGTGACTTATGCGAAGTGGAGCGACGGTTTCCGAGGTCTGGTCGGCGGCGTGCCGTACGAAAATGCGCTTGAAGGATTCTCGTTCGGTCTTCAAGCAGAGGCCTGGTGGTAATGAACGAAGAAGTTCTTGTTCTGACGGCGCCGCTCTCCGGCGTTGTCTGGCCACTCGAACGCATCCCCGATCCGGTGTTCGCCCAGAAAATCGTGGGCGACGGGCTTTCAATTGATCCCACCGATTCCACTTTGCGCGCGCCTTGTGCCGGAGAAGTCACGCACCTGCATGCGGCGTTTCACGCGCTGACTCTGCGCGCTGCCGGCGGCGCGGAAATCATGATGCACATCGGCATCGATACCGTGAACCTGCGGGGCGCGGGATTCACTCCGCGCGTCAAAGTTGGCGATCAAGTTAACGCCGGCGCGCCGCTCATTGATTTCGATCTCGACGCAATCGCGACGCGAGCGAAAAGCCTGCTCACCCAAATTATCATCACGAACGGCGACGCCGCGCGCATCGTTGAGCGTGCTTCCGGCACTGTGAAAGTGAACGCCGGCGCGTTTCTGAAATTGGCGCTCACTCACGGTGCCGGCGTTCCCGCTATGTCCGGCGAAGGCGCGACCGTCATGTCGGACGCGATCGTCATTCCGAATGAAACCGGACTGCACGCGCGGCCGGCCGCAGTTCTGGCGAGCGTGGCGAAGAGTTTTCGAAGCGAAGTAAAACTTCAGCGCGGCGATCGCTTCGCTAATGCCCGCAGCATCACGTCGATCATGGGCCTCGAGGTTGGACGCGGTGACAAAGTGGTGGTGATCGCCAACGGGCCGGATGCGAAAGAAGCAGTCGAAAAACTCAGCCAACTGATCGCGCAAGGTCTCGGCGATGCCGGCCACACACCTGCGCCCGCTCCAGCGACGACAACGATTGCGAAAATCGCGGAGCCAGTCGCCCGCCCGCGAAGCGACGATCCGAGTACATTAATAGGAGTCGCCGCTTCGCCAGGGCTCGCCGTCGGCACGGTTTTCCAAGTGCGACGGCAGGAGATTGAAGTCGAAGAGGAAGGACGCGGGATCGAGCAGGAGCGGCATCGACTGTCCGACGCGATCGATCGAGCGCGCGGTCAACTCGAAGCGCTCAGTGCGCAATTGCAAGCGACGGCTGATCCAGCCAAGGCAGCGATCTTCGCCGCCCACGTTGAATTGTTGGACGATCCGGATTTTCTTGAGATTGCCAACGCGGCCATGGCGAAAGGCAAGAGCGCCGCGTTTGCCTGGAAGAGCGCGGCCGAACTTCACGCCGAACGCCTCGCCGCCTTACGCAATGAGCTGCTGGCCCAACGCGCCAATGACGTGCGCGACGTTGGTCTG
>DATILK010000372.1:0-15840 GCA_035476555.1 Chthoniobacterales bacterium
AGGCCGCGGCCGATTCCGAAGTGATCGTTTATGCCGTCGATGAAGGCGTTCTCTCGCTGACCGGCTACAAAACGCCGGATCCGCTCTCGTTCTTCAACGCCCGCCGGCGGCTGGCCGTGCAAACGAGTCTGACGCTGCCGACTTTGCTGAAGGAGGATACCGACGAGTCGGATTTCGCGAACAAAGGCTACTTGGTCGGCGATGCGAAGGGCGGGCCGCCGGCCCTCGACGGACTGCGGAAGAATTTCCTGGCCTGCGCATTCTGGAACGCTACTCTGCGGAGCGACGCGCAAGGCCGCGTTCATGCCGAGTTCACCGCACCGGATAGCCTGACGCGTTACCGGGTGATTGCGGTTGTCGCGTCACGGCAAAATCAATTTGGAACCGGCGAGTCGGCGATCGAAATCAACAAACCGATCATGATCGAAGCGTCGTTGCCGCGTTTCGGAAACTTCGGAGACAAGTTCGTGCTGCGCGCCGTGGTTCATAACAACACCGACGTTGCGGGCGAAGCCGACGTCGAATTGCAACTCGACTCGACCGCGAAGGCTGCGGAAACGAAACGCCATATTAGCGTGCCGGCGAAGGGATCTGTCGCGATCGATTTCCCGGCGGAACTTATTGCGACGGGTCACGCGCAATGGCGTTGGAGCGTGCGATTCACCGGCGGCGCGAGCGGCGAGTTGAGCGACGCGTTGCAGTCGGACCTCGACGTTAATTATCCGGCGCCGCTCGTTCGCGAAGTGCAGACGAAACGAATCGAGACAAACGACGCCGAGCTGGCGCGCATTGCCGATCCGCAAATTCTCGAGGGCAACGGCAAGATCGACGTGAACGTCGCGAACACCCGCGCCACCGAGATCCGCGAAGCGTTGCGGCAGTTGCTTCATTATCCGTACGGTTGCGTCGAACAAACCACCTCGAGCTTGTTGCCGTGGCTGACCGTGCGCGATCTGCGAGATCGCATTCCGGAAATGAACAAGAGCGACGCGGAAGTCGCTGACGTTGTGAACCGCGGCGTCACGATGTTGCTCTCGATGCAGACCAGCTCGGGCGGCCTCAGCTATTGGCCCGGCGGACGCCAGCCCACTTTATGGGGCAGCGCCTACGGCGGCCTCGCGCTGGCTCTGGCACAAAAGCAAAAGTTCCCGGTGCCGGAGGCGGAAACGAAAAAGTTGTTCGGTTATATCAGCGAACAACTGCGCGGCACGGCGAAGGACGTGACCGGCTACGGCCTTTCCGATCGTTGTCTCGCGGTTTATGCGCTTGCTGTCGCCAACAAACCCGAGCCGGCCTATCACGATCTGCTCTTCCAGAAGCGCGCGAAATTGAGCGCGGAAGATCGCGTGTTGGTCGCGCTCGCCATTCTCGAGAGCCACGGCCCGAAGTCGATGATTGACGAACTTTTGAAGCCGGCGCAGGCCAACGACACGTATCTCGATCAGTTCTTCGGATCGGTTGCGCGGGAAAATGCGCTTTATCTCATGGCGTGGCTGCAACATCAGCCGGCGTCACCGCGCATCGATGAACTCGCGACGGAACTTTTCTCGCGGCGGAGCAACGGTCATTGGTCGACGACGCAGGCCAACGCGTGGTCGGTCCTCGCGCTTTCTTCTTATGTGCGAAAGATCGAAACCGGCGATCACAACGCCAGTGGTGAAGTTCGCTGGAATAAGAACGTAACGCCGTTTTCCGTGAGCGATTCGAAACCCGTGGCGACGGCGACGTTTTCGATCGAAGGAAACGGCAGCACGGATCTGGTCCGCGTCACAAAAACCGGCGGCAAGATTTACACCGAAGTGACCGCGGAAGCGCGCCCGAAGCTGATCGAACAACCGGCCCAGAACCGCGGATACACAATTGTCCGCCGCTACACGAAGCTCGGCGATGACGGCAAGCTCAGCCCCGCCGAAAATCTGCGCGTCGGCGACCGCGTCCTGGTGACGCTCGATATTACCGTGCCGCGTCGCGCGACTTATCTTGCGGTTAACGACCCGTTGCCCGGCGTGTTCGAGGCGATCAACCCAGCGTTCAAATCGCAGGAAGTCGTCGCTGGCGAAACGCTCGGGACCGAATGGGTCAGCGATTACAAAGAGCTGCGGACGGATCGCGCCTTGTTCTTCGCCGATCTGCTTTATCCGGGCCAATACACTTTGCGTTACCTGGCGCGCGTGATTTCCGCCGGCGATGTCACCGCGCCCTCCGCGAAAATCGAAGAGATGTATCACCCCGAGCGGATGGGCACGACGGAGACGATGCGAGTGCATGCGGAATCGCTGAAGTGAGAACATCGCTCGTGGCTGTCTGGGTAGCGCACGCGTCTCGCGTGTTGGTTTCGGCGTCTCGCCGAAACAATCTTTTGAGAAATCCGCGATGGCGAGACGCCATCGCCAACGCGCGAGACGCGCGCGCTACCCAGGCGATTTGACCGCCTTGCGAAGATGATGCGACGCTTTTATCCCGTCTCGATCCTGGCGACGCTCGCGCTGCTGCTGATCGTCGGACATTTTGCGCTAAAACTTGTTCCGATTCCTCCCGCGCTTTTGCAGCCTCCAGTTCAAAGTATCGCACTGCTGGATCGCAACGGCATTCCGCTCCGCGAATCGCGCGTCGCGGAACGATTCAGCCACGAGCTCGCGCTCGAGGAAGTTCCGCGAAATGTCATCGACGCCGTGCTGGCAGCTGAGGACAAACGCTTCTATTCCCATCACGGAATCGATTGGCTCGCGACCAGCCGCGCTGTTGTGGCCGGGCTCACCCATGGCCACATCGTTTCCGGGGCGTCGACGATTACGCAGCAGCTCGTGAAAATTTCCGAGCATCGTCCGCGAACCTGGCGTGCGAAAATTATCGAGAGCGTGACCGCTCTGCGCCTCGAACAAACGTGGTCGAAGGACCAGATCCTCGCTGCCTATCTGAATCGTCTCGACTTCGGAAACTTGAATATCGGTCTTGCCGCTGCCGCCGATTATTATTTTGGAAAACCGGTTTCCGATTTGAGTGATGCGGAGGCCGCGTTTCTCGCCGGGCTACCGAAGAATCCGCGGAAACTGAATCCTCACGTGGCCGCTGAAGCCGCGCGCCGGCGCCAGCTGACTGTCCTGGAACGGATGCGCGCCAATCATTCGCTGGACGCCGGGCGCTACGACCGCGCCGTCGCGGAGTCGCTGGCTCTTCGTCCGCCCCAGCGGCGTTTTCGCGCGCCACACTTTGTCGAAATGGTACTACAGCAATTGCCGGAAACGCCGTCGGCCGAGCTGCGGACTACGCTCGACTTCCGGCTCAACGAGCGAGTGGAAACGATTGTTCGTGATCGGCTCGCCCAGTTGCGCGAGCAGAACGTGCGCAACGCGGCGGCTGTCGTCATCGATAACGCGACCGGAAACGTGATCGCGCTCGTCGGTTCGGAAAATTATTTTTCACCAGGCGCTGGGCAGGTGAACGGCGCCTGGGCGCAACGCTCGGCCGGATCGGCGCTCAAGCCGTTTACTTATCTCCTCGCGCTCGAGCGTGGCGCGACGCCGGCCACGATGGTCGCTGATGTCCGCACCAGCTTCCCGGCCGATGGCGGTTTTTATCGGCCGGAGAATTACAACCGGCGTTGTTACGGTCCGGTGCGTTATCGGACGGCGCTCGCCAGTTCGTTGAACATTCCAGCGGTGAAAGTGCTGCTCGCCGCGGGAGGGCCGGCCGCGTTGCACCAGCGCTTGCGCGAGTGCGGCCTAACGACTCTGAATCGGCCGCCGGAAGTTTATGGACTCGGCCTCACCCTCGGAAATTGCGAGGCGCGCTTGCTCGAAATGACAAATGCCTACGCGAGTCTCGCGCGGCTCGGCGAATTCCGGCCCTGGCGCGTATTGCCGACCAGCACGATCCAAAGCCATCGCTATTCGCGACCCGAGCTGGTCTGGCAGATCGCCGACATTTTGAGCGACAATTCCGCGCGCACTCTCGCGTTCGGGATGAACTCGGCGCTTCGCTTCGATTATCCGGTCGCGTGCAAAACCGGCACGAGCACCGACTTTCGCGACAACTGGACGATCGGATTCACGCCGGAATTTTCCGTCGGCGTCTGGGCCGGTAATTTCGACGGCTCGCCGATGCGCGAAGTTTCAGGTGTCTCTGGCGCCGGACCGATTCTGCACGCGATCTTCGATTATCTGCACGCGAATTACGGCACCACCTGGTATCGAACGCCGGACGCGGTCGTCGAACGAAAAATTCATCCGCTCACGGGGAAATTGCTCGCGGATGATGATGCGCGCGGCGTCCGCGAAAAATTTGTCGCGGATCGATTGCCGGCCGCTGAATCCATCACCGACTATGACGCCGCCGGCAATGTTCGGCTCAACGCTGAGTACGCCGATTGGTTCCGCAGCGCGGAAAACGGTATTCGCGATAAGACCGTGCTCGCGAACGCCGGCGGTGAACTGCTCATCACTTCGCCCATGGCCGGCAGCATTTACGTAGTCGATCCCGATGTGCCGTCGACTCGCCGAATTCCTTTGCTCGCGAACTCCAACGCCAAAGTGCAGTGGCGCAGCGATTCACTCATTTGCCGCTCCGAAGGCGGCCTGGATTTCGCGGTGGCCGCGGAAGGCGATCATCTTCTCATCGCGACCGATCCCGCGACCGGCCGGAAATCGGAAACCCGAATCAGGATCCGTTTTCTGTAGCGCTTGACCGGCGCTGGCGAAAGAGCTCATTCTCCCCGGCACTATGAAGAATTTCAGTCGCGCGATTTTGCTGATTGTGTTCGCCCTGGTTCTTGGGCTGTCGCCGGCTTTGCCGGGCAATTAATAACCGCTCGTTAGGCCAACCGATTTTGGCAAGCGACGGCAAAGTCTGGTTGATCGTCGGTCTGGCGGCGATCGGTTTCCTGGCGGCGTCGCTCTTTCACACGATCAACCTGCCGTGGGTCGAGGAGGATAACGCGTTCGGGGCGGCTTACGCCCAGGCCGCCAGGAATAACCTGCGCGCCGGCCTCGCCGTCACCGCCGGCGTTCCCGCCACCTTCTACAACGACACGCTCCCGATTCCGGCGGACGCTTACTACGTTCACCATCCGGTCTTGTTCCCGCTTCTTGTGACTGCAGCCGTGGCGACGCTGGGCGAAAAAGAATGGGTGGTGAAATTGGTCCCGATTCTCTGTTCGCTCGTGAGCGCGGCCTTGCTTTGGCTCCTGGTCGAAGGTGACCTGAGCAAACGCGCGGCGGCGTTCGTGGTCGCGATCTTCGTGACGCTCCCGATGGAATTGCACTATGGCGATCTCGTCGACTACGAGCCCTGTCTCGTGATGTGGATGCTGGCGGCGCTGGTCTGCCTGAGAAACTGGGAGCTGCTCCGCACGCCGTGCTGGGCAATCCTCGCCGCGCTCTGCTGTCTGGGCGCTGTCTCGACGGATTGGCCCGGGTACTTGTTTACCGGCGCCGTCGCGATCTGGCTTCTGTGGAAACGAGAGAAGCAATCACGCCGTCTCGCTCTCGCGCTTGTCGCTCTCGCGTTCAGTTCGGGGATTTTGATTCTCCTCCAGTTCCGTCACGTGAACCCCGAGGCGTGGAGCGATTTGTGGACGGCGATAACGATGCGTCTGGGCACCGGGATCCAATCCGGATCGTCGGCCAGCGTGTCGAGTGGCGACGTGCGCTTTGGATTCTGGGACTGGCTGCGCCGAATTCTCCAGGCACTGAATCAGGATTATTTGCCGGTGACGTGGCCGCTGCTTGTTCTCGGTGCGTTCTATCTTTTTCGCCGGCGAAACTCCGCGGGCCCACGGTGGGCTGCAACCGCGGCACTGCTCATGGCGGCCGCCGGCATTCCTTATCTGGTGATCCTGCGCAACTGGTCATTCATCCACGACTTCGCGAGCTTCTCTGCCATCGGTTCGATCGCGATCCTTGGCGGTTGCGGCGTCGAGGCGATCTGGCGATGGATCGAGAACCGCAGCCGACCTGTCGCGGCGGTCGCGCTCGCGCTATTTTTTCCGCTGCTTGCCTGGGCGGGTTTTAATCGGGCCGACAACCAACGTTCCCAGTTTCAAATCCTCGTCGAGGCGGAACAGGAACCAGCCAATTTGATTCCTGACCTCGGCCGTTTTCTGGCGAAGATTTTTCCCGGCGACACGGAGATCCTCTGCAATTTCGATCCGTACTACAGCCCGCTGTCCTATTATGCCGGGCGAACCATCCTCCGAAATCTGGGGACGCCCGATGAATGGAAGTTCGCGGTCGAGAGCAACCAGGAAGAATATGGTGGTGTCATCTGGCTCGAAGCGCCCGACGCCGCGGAAATTATCGCGGTGCTGCCGAAGGCCGAACTTTCAGAAGTCGAAATCGACGGGATCCGCTTTGGGATCTGGCGCCGATCAACTCGTTAGGTCAACCGGCTGCAAGCTCCGGGGCGGTCCAAAGATTTCGCGGAGGATGATCGCATTGCGCAAATCTTGGGGTGTCCCGAGATTGACGCGCGAACTGAGCCGCGCAGCGGGAACGGGACGCGTTTGCGGCGCCGGTTCGCTGGTGGTTTGTCGCGCGACGTCGCGAACTTCGAAGACGGCGCCTTCGCGCGGCGGCGTCGCCGGCATTACTCTTGCCGTTTCGAACGGCAGTGGTGGCGGCGGCGAAACGACCTTTGGTAACGGCGGCGGCTTTGTTTTCAACGGCGGCAAGGGCGAAACAAGATCGGGTCGTAATTGGCGCCGTTGCGTGACCACTTTCGGCGGCGTCGTTCCCGGCGGTTGCCCCAGCGCCTCGAGAAATTTACGGACGCGCTCTTCCTCGCTCTGCGTTTCGCCGCCGCGCGAAATTGGCTGGCTCGGCGGCGGTGTCGGAGATGTTTGCGGAGTCTGCGGCCGCGCGTTCGCTTTCGACACCAGCCAGCGGACCAACGCCACAAAAACGATCAGCAGGATGTAGGCGGGATGGTCGAACAGACTCGCCGCGATCATTTCGTAATTCTTACTTATTAATTTTCCGTGCGCGGTTTGTCTCCGCCGGCGATCGACTCACGCATCGACGTGTCGGCCTGCACATTTTTCATCCGCACGTAATCCATGATGCCGAGATTGCCGGAACGAAACGCGTCCGCCATGGCCTGCGGCACCAACGCCTCGGCCTCGACGACTTTCGCCCGCATCTCCTGTGTCTTGGCTCGCATTTCCTGCTCGACCGCGACCGCCGCGGCGCGCCGGACTTCCGCTTTCGCCTGAGCGATGTTTTTGTCCGCGTTCGCTTGCTCGCTTTGCAGCTTCGCGCCGATGTTGTCGCCCACGTCGACGTCCGCGATGTCGATGGAAAGAATTTCGAATGCGGTGTTGCTGTCGAGTCCCTTCGCAAGGACTGCCTTTGAAATGCGATCCGGATTTTCCAGCACGTCCTTGTAGGAATCGGCCGAGCCAATCGCGCTTACGATGCCTTCGCCGACTCGCGCGATAATCGTTTCTTCGGTCGCGCCGCCGACGAAGCGGTCGAGGTGCGAACGCACCGTCACCCGTGCTTTCACTTTCGCGCCAATGCCGTCCTTCGCGACGCCGTCGATGGTCACGCGACCTGAGGAAGGATTGGGCACGTCGATCACTTTTGGATTGATGCTGGTGCGAACAGCTTCGAGGACCGTTTTGCCCGTACCTTTCGTGGCCAGGTCGATTGCGCACGCGCGATTGAAATCGAGCGAGATCCCGGCCTTGTCCGCGGCGATCAACGCGAGAATGACCTGCGACACGTCGCCGCCGGCGAGGTAATGCGCTTCGAGCGGATCGCTCGGAATATCGATCCCGGCTTTCACTGCCGTGATGCGATTATCCACGATCATTCCCACCGGCACTTTCCGCAGCCGCATGCCGACCATTTTTCCCAAACCCACGGGCGCGTTCGCAATCCGGGCGCGAATCCAAAGGCCGAAAAAATTGAACAGGACGATGCACAAGATGAACGCGAAAAGCGCGAGCACCCCGATGCCGACAAGATAAAGGGACTCCATGCCCGCAGACTACCGGCTGCCGTCCCGCGCGGGAAGATTATTTGGCGAGCTGAATTCTTCGTTGCAATCGACGCGAGACGGAATACGCATTGCGCGCGGTGAAAATGGCAGAGTCAACCAAGGTCGCGGTTTTTGGCGCGTCCGGGTACACGGGCGAGGAACTGGTGCGCCTCCTTTTGCGTCATCCCCACGCGGAGCTCGTCGCGGTGACTTCGCGCCAATACGCCGGCAAAACCGTGGCCGAAATTTTTCCGCGGGCCGGTCTTTCTGAGAAGGCAAAGACGCTCCGGTTCACCGACGCCGCGCCGGAAAAAATCGCCGCGGAAGCCGACGTTGCCTTTCTTGCTCTGCCTCACGGCGTCGCCGTGGAATTTGCCGGGCCGCTTTTGCAGGCGGGCGCGCGCGTCATCGATCTCAGCGCGGATTTCCGGATCAAAGATCCGGCAATCTACCGCGAGTTTTACGCGCACGAACACGGTGCGCCCCAGCTGTTGCGCGATGCGGTCTACGGGTTGCCGGAAATTTATCGCGACAAAATCGCCGGCGCACGCTTCGTCGCGTGTCCCGGTTGTTATCCGACCAGCATTTTGCTGCCGCTGATTCCGCTGCTGCGCGAAAACTTAATCGAACCGGATAACATCATCACCAGCAGCCTCAGTGGCGTGAGCGGCGCGGGGCGGAAGGCTGAAGTCGATTATCTCTTCGTGGAATGCAATGAAAGCGTGCGGCCCTACGGGGTGCCGAAACACCGTCACCTGGCCGAGATCGAACAGGAACTCTCTCTCGCCGCTGGGGCCGCGGTAATGATTCAATTCACGCCGCATCTGATTCCCGTGAACCGCGGGATTCTGACCACTCTCTATCTTGCGCCGATCAGGAGCGGAATCGGCGATGCCTTTCAGGCGGCCTATGCGAATGCGCCTTTCGTGCGGCTGCTCGGTGAGACGGCGTTGCCGGACACCAAAAACGTTGTCGGCACGAACATCATCGAAATCGCGTGGCGACACGATCCGCGCACCGGTCGTCTCGTCGTGATGAGCGCAGAAGATAATCTCGTCAAAGGCGCCAGCGGCCAGGCGATCCAATGTTTCAATCTGATGTGCGGTTACGACGAAACTGCGGGGCTGCTGTGAAAAATACGTTCCGAGAAATTCCGGGTTCAATTTGCGCGCCGCTCGGATTCAAAGCGGCCGCCGTCTTTTGCGATATAAAGCGGCTCGGTACCGGTAAAGGATCCGAGAAAGGTCGGAAGCGCGACCTCGCCTTGATCGTGTCCGATGTGCCGGCTGCTGTCGCCGGAATGTTTACAACGAATCAAGTTTGCGCCGCGCCCGTCAAAGTGAGCGCGAAAAACGCGAAGCGAAAATTCGCGCGCGGCATCGTCGTCAATTCCGGAAACGCGAATGCCTGCACGGGAGAGCAGGGCCTGAAAGACGCGACGTCGATGACAGAAATAGCGGCGAGGCAGCTCGGCGGTTCGCCGAACGAGTTTCTCGTTTGCTCGACCGGTCGCATCGGAGTGCCCATGCCGATGACAAATGTGAAGCGTGGAATCGCTGATGCCGCAAAAAAGCTTTCGCGAAGCGCCGCGTCCGCTCGCGACGCCGCGGACGCGATCATGACTTCGGACACGCGGCGAAAAGAAATCGCTGTCGAGTTCACGATGGGCGGCGTGCCGGTTCGCATCGGCGGGATTTGCAAAGGCGCGGGGATGATTCAGCCGGGAATGGCGCCGCACGCGACCATGCTCGGTTTCATCACGGCGGATGCGGTAATTTCGTCCGCACTTTTGCGCGAGTCTCTCGCCAAAGCCGTCGAGCAAAGTTTCAATCGCATCACCGTCGATGGCGACATGAGCACGAACGACACGGTCTTGATCCTCGCCAACGGTCTGGCCGGCAACGCGGCCATCGACGCGCAGCTTTTCCAGCGCGCGTTGAATTTTGTGACGCTCGAGCTCGCGAAGATGATCGTGCGCGATGGCGAAGGCGTAACGCGATTCGTCACTTTGCGCGTGTCCGGTGGGCGAACCCCGGAAGATGCCGAAGCAGTCGCGCGTTCGGTGGCGAACAGCACGCTGGTCAAGACGAGCTGGTTCGGCGGCGATCCGAATTGGGGCCGCATCCTGTGCGCGATCGGCTATTCGAAAGCGAAGGTAACCGAAGGGAAGATCGACGTCGGGTACGGCCAGCCGGGGAAAAGGAAAATCACGTTCGCAGTCCGGCACGGCCGGCCGACGAAGGTCGGATTGCAAACACTCGGCGCGATCGTCGGCCAGCCGGAATTCGATCTCCACATTTTTCTAAATGCCGGCCGGCACGATTGTGTGCTTTACACGAGCGATCTGACGGAAGAATACGTCGAGTTCAACAAGGGCGACCTGAGCGATCCGAAATCGCTCGGTGGTTGACGCGCTGCCATGCAGGAAATCATCACCAAAGCGGGAACACTTCTCGAAGCGCTGCCGTACATTCAGCGATTTCGCGGCGAGGTCTTCGTGCTGAAATACGGCGGCAGTTTCATGGATTCGCCGGACCCGGCGGAACGCCATCGCGTCGCGCGCGAGATCGTGTTTCTCGAAGCGGTCGGCATCAATCCAGTCGTCGTGCATGGCGGCGGCAAAGCGGTGACGCGCGCAGTCGAGGCCGCCGGCCTAACGACTACTTTCCTGCAGGGTCAGCGGGTGACGGATGAGACCACGGTTAAACTCGTCGACGACGTTCTCTCGCGCGAAATCAATCCGGAAATCGTGGCGGCGATCGACGCGCTCGGCGGTCGCGCCCGCGGGTTTGCTGGAACCGAAATTTTTCGTTGCCGAAAATTTTCGCCGAACGACAAACACGGAAACCCGATCGATCTCGGGTTTGTCGGCGAAGTTACGGAAGTGAACCTCGCGCCGTTGCGCGAATGCATTCGCCGCGGGCTCACGCCGGTGATTAGTCCCACGGCGCGGGGCGAAGACGGCCGGATCTACAATTGCAATGCGGACGTCGCCGCGGCACGGGCTGCGGTCGCGCTCTGGGCGCGCCGACTCGTTTTCATGAGCGACGTTCCCGGGTTGCTGCGCGATCCGAGCGATTCCGATTCGTTGATGCGGCATTTGAGCGTTAGCGAAGTACCCGAGTTGAAAGCGCGCGGCGTGATTGGCGAGGGGATGATTCCGAAAGTCGACAGCGCCGTCGCCGCGATCCAGAGCGGCGTCGAGAAAATTCAATTCGTGGACGGCCGCGTTCCGCATTCGATCCTGCTCGAAATTTTCACCGACGCCGGCGTCGGGACGGAGGTGGTCCTGTGAAGATGGAAATCGGCGGCGAAATGAAGGCGATCAAGGTCGATCGGCTGAGCGAAATTCGGAAGCTGTTTCGGGAGAACGTCGTCCCGTCTTATACGCGTTTCGATCTGGCGCTGGATCACGGCGAGCGGAGTTACATTTACGATGTCGCCGGCAAACGTTATCTCGATCTTGGCGGCGGCATCGCGGTTTGCGCTCTGGGCCACGCGAATCCGGAAATCACCGACGCGTTGCTCGAGCAATCGCGAAAGCTGCTGCACGTCTCGAATCTTTATTTCACGAAACCACAGGCCCAGCTGGCCGAAGCACTCGTTAGGCTGATCGGGCCGGGCCGTTGCTTCTTCTGCAACAGCGGCGCGGAAGCGAACGAAGGCCTTTACAAATTGGCGCGGAAATTCGGGCACGACCAGGGCCGCTACGAAGTGCTGACGACGGACGGCTCGTTCCACGGACGAACGTTGGCGGGAATCGCCGCAACTGGTCAGGAAAAAGTGAAGAAAGGTTTCGAGCCGATGGTCGCGGGATTTCGGCAGGTGCCGTTCAACGACCTCGAGGCAATGCGCGCGGCCGTCCGTCCGGAGACTGCCGCGATCCTGGTCGAATCGATCCAGGGTGAAAGTGGAATCACGGCGGCGACGCCGGAATATTTGCTGGGTCTGCGTGAGCTTTGCGATGAGCACCGAATTTTGCTGATGCTCGATGAAGTCCAGGCCGGCCATTTTCGCACGGGAAAGTTTCATGGATGGCAGCGCGTCTTGGAAAATTTTTCGGGTGCGGAAAATTTTTCGCCTGATGCGATCTCGATGGCGAAGTCGCTCGGCGGTGGGTTTCCGATCGGCGCGTTTTGGGTGCATGAAAAACACGCGGACATTTTGTCCGCGGGCACGCACGCGACGACGTTCGGCGGAAATCTGCTTGGTTGCGCGGTGGCGCTGAAAGTCCTTGAGATCATCGAGCGCGATCACCTCGCGGAAAACGCGCGCGAGATTGGCGGTTTTATTACGGGCGAACTGCAACGCCTGATCCGGAAATTTCCCGGCGTGCTGAAAGAAGTGCGCGGCTTCGGATTAATGATCGGCCTGGAATTTCGCGCCGATGCGCCGGGATTTGCCGGAAGTGAAAAGGCGCCGGCGTCGCAAGTTGTGGAACGACTGCATGCCGCAGGCGTTCTCACAATTCCGGCCGGCACAGCCGTGATTCGTCTTTTGCCGGCGCTGAACATCACCCGGCCGGAGGCGATGGAAGGATTGTACGCGATCGAAGCAGTCGTCGCCGATCTTGCGGCCTAATTTCGCGGGCGCGTTCGGCCTTATTGCGGACGGACGTAGGTGACTGGCAACGGCGGCTGGTGGACCTGAACGGGTCGCGCATTGCTCCCGAGGGCGGCAAGATTTCTCAGGTCCGAATCCAGGATCGTTTGGGGTGCACCGAGGACAAACCAGGTGACGGTCTGCGTGCAGGGTGGCGTGGTGAGAGAGCCGGCGTAGGTGTAGCAGTCGCCGAGAGGGCGCGGCAGTAGTCTGCTGAATGCGATCGGCACCTGGCCGGACTTCTCGCAAACATTCTTTGGAAGGTTTTCGAACACCGGCTTCAAAGCGGGATATTCGGCGCCCTTGTCCAGGATCACACCAATAACCGCGTAGTAGGTCGTAACGCCTTCGATTCGCGTATGGACGACGTGCATCTCGGCTGGTTTCTCAGCGCCCTCGATGTGGTGCTCGCTCGGAACGTGGAAGTGAAACTTGACCAGCGTGTATTCGACGTTGTTGATAGTGATCTTGTTATTCGCTTCGACGGGTGTGACCTCGATGTCGTGGCCAGTGTTCTGGATCGTGGCCCTGCCGTCGACGTAGGTGACGCGGATCACCGGGCCGGGGGTAGGCGTCAGCCTCGGCAGATCGATGGGTGATTGCCTCGTGCCGCCGCACTCGTTCTCCTTGCCCGGGATCTTGATATTCGCCCACTGCGCCGGACCCGCATAGCCGCAGTAGGCGAAGGGCGGCGGGCATTGGTCGTCGCCGGCGAATGCGACCGCGGCGAACGGGAGGAGGATGAAGAGAAGGAGGACTCGCGTAGGCAACAGAATGACAGGGCGGATCGGATTAGCAATCTTTTTCGATACAGGAGAAACGGCGAAGTCACGCGGTTGCTCGCCTGTCTCCCGAAGGTATGCTGACCGTTCTGGCGGCAACGAACGTCTTGCCACGCGCTTGGCGACCTAACGAACAATGAAAAATCTTCTCAGCATCGAACAGCTCAGCCGCGCGGAGATGGAAGACATCTTTCACGTGGCCGCATTGCAAAAACAGAACCGCGGCAACCACACGGAGTTTCCATTGCGCGGCCAGACGTGGGCCATGATTTTTTCGAAACCGTCGACGCGCACCCGCGTCTCGTTCGAAGTCGGCGTGCGCGAGCTGGGCGGCGAAACGATTTTCCTGAACCCGCACGACATTCAACTCGGCCGCGGCGAGCTGATCAAAGACACGGCACGCGTTCTCGGACGCATGGTCCACGGCGCGATCATCCGCACGTTTGCGCAGGCCGATATCGAGGAGTTCGCGGAATTTTCCGGCCTGCCGACGATCAACGCGTTGACTGACGAGGAGCATCCCTGCCAGATCCTGGCGGACATTTTCACCATTCAGGAAAAGCGCGAAACGATTGAGGGAAAAATCGTCACGTTCGTCGGCGACGCGGACTCAAACACGGCGCGCTCCTGGATGTTCGCTGCTGGAAAAATGAATTTCGAGCTGCGGCTGGCGGCGCCGCCGAAGTATCAACCGAGCGCCGAACTTCTCCGCCGCGCCGGCGGCAATGTCGTTTGCAACCCCAACCTGCAGGAAGCAGCGAACGGCGCCGATGTTCTCTACACCGACATTTGGGTTTCGATGGGCAAAGAGGGCGAAGAAGCGCGCCGGGAAGCGGAGCTCGGTCCCTACTGGATCAACGAAGCACTCGTTAGGCTGGCGAAACCGGATGCGCTCGTCATGCATTGCCTGCCGGCCCATCGCGGGCAGGAGATCGATGACGCGACCCTGGAAGCGCACGCGCAGACGATCTTCGATCAATCCGAGAACCGGCTGCATGTGCAGAAAGCGGTGCTGCTCGCCGTCGCCGCGTCGTAATTAGGAAAGAAATTCGAAGTACGACGCGGACAGCGGATTCATCTGCGCGATCCGAAATTTGTCGTCGGCGATCTCGCCGGCGCAATTGGAAAGCCGGTCGACCGTTTTCCACTCGATGCTCGGCGAGAATTCTAGAAAACGCAGCGCGTTTGGCGGGAGGTGAATCTCGATTTCAGCAACGGCACGCGTCGGATGCAGGTTAGCGACGACGACAAAACGCTGGGCAGTCAGCGGATCGTAGCGGAGAAACGCGTAGAGCCAGTGGCCACTTGCTGATTCACCGGGGAGCCGGCCGTAGTCTGCGTTCTCGCGGTTCGCGGGATTGAGCGGGAAAAATTTTCCGTCTCGAAAGGCAGGCTCGCCAACGAGGTTGATGAGGCGGCTGTAAAACTCACGGAGCTGCCTCTGGGCGGAGGAGAGCTGGGCGCCGTCATATTTGTGATCGTTTACCCACTTCGTGAATTCGGGCATCGACCAGTAATCGAAGATGCTCGTGCGCGCATCGTCGCCGCCGAAACCTTCCGTGCCTTCGCCGGGCTCGCCGATTTCCTGGCCGTTGTAGAGCATGATCGCGCCGCGCGACATTCCGTAGAGAATGGCGGAAACCGGTCGGCCGACTTCCATCCCGACGCCGCCCCATTCGCGACGCGCGGCCAGCCGAACTTCGTCGTGGTTCTCGGCGTAACGGACGGAATTGTGGCAGATGAATTCGTCGCTGATCTCGCGATCGATGTCGTTGGCCCAACCAGAGCCGTCGTAGATCCGTTTCAACGCGCGATAAACCGGCGCGTCGTAAACGGCGTTGAACCCGGCGTTCAGCAAATCGAAGAGGACATTGCCGTGTCCGAAGTTGAGCTGGGAAACGACTGGGTCGCTTCCTGGAACTTTTGCCGGATCGTCATTGTAGGCTTCGCCTATGAAGAAGACGTCCGGCTGCCGGCCGCGGGCTTGCGCGATCGCCCAGGAGAAAACTTCCGGCGGAATCATGTGCGCCATGTCGCAGCGAAAACCGTCCACGCCTAACGACTGCCAGTACGCGATCACTTCATCGATTTTCTTCCAGGTATCGGGGACTGCTTTGTCCGGCGACCAGGCATTCGGATATTCGCGGATCGATTTCGCGGGGTCGGTGAAATCGAAACCGTAGTTTAACTTTACGGTCTCGTACCAATCGTGGAGCTGCGGCGTCCAGCTTACGCAATTGTTCCCCGTGACCCGGCCGAACGTTTTTTCGCCGTCGAAGAATCCGTCGCAATTCGCGCCGGGTAGCTGGCAGGTCGGACTGATGGGAACGCCGTCGCGATAAGTCGGCAGTCGCAACGGCGGGCCGTTTCCATCCGGCGTGAGATAAAAGAAATTGTTGTGCGGATGAAAAAACTTCGACTTGTCGTCGCCGGCTCCGGCGCCGCCACCGCGCGCGCCGAAATCGCAATCCGGCTTGAT
>DATILK010000373.1:0-3359 GCA_035476555.1 Chthoniobacterales bacterium
TTCTTCACGATCGGGTACGAGCGTGCGAGCGTGTCGCGACCGACGGTATCGAAGACGACGTCGACGTCCTTGGCGACATCTTCGAACTTCACTGTCTTGTAATCGATCGCCACGTCGGCGCCGAGTTGCTTTAGCAAATCCTGATTCGCGGTCGACGCAGTCGCGATCACCTTCGCGCCTTTTGCTTTTGCAATCTGGATCGCGAAACTCCCGACGCCGCCGGACCCGCCGTGAATGAGGATCGTCTGGCCTGCGCTGAGCTTCGCGACATCGATTAACCCCTGCCAGGATGTCAATGCTCCCATCGGCACGGCGGCCGCCTCGACGAACGTCGCCGACTTCGCTTTCAACGCGGCTTCATTTTCCGCCAGCACTGCGTACTCCGCCCAACCGCCGCCGAAAAGTGCGTAGCCATAAACCGCGTCGCCTTTCTTGAACTTCGTGACTTTCGATCCCGTCTTCTCGACCACGCCAGCCACGTCGTAGCCGGGAATCAGCGGCACATGCGTGCCAAATTCCTTCGCCATTCGTCCTGAGATCACGAGCGGGTCCGCGGGATTGACGCCGCACGCGATCACGCGCACGAGCAATTCGTTCTCTTTCGGCTCCGGTCGCGGGGCGTCTTCATATTTTAAAACTTCTGGCGCGCCATACTCGTGCGCGACCACGGCTTTCATCATGTCGGCATTGATTTGGGTGAGAGGAACAGCGCCGAGAAACAGGCTCAATATTAATCGCATGTGATTTTTGTTTTCTATTTGGCGGGGCCGGGAAAGCTTTTGACGTACTGGATCGTGAAATCGGGAAAGGAATTCACCATCTCGATTTTGTAATCAGGAAACGAATCGACGATCTGCCATTGGCCGGGTTTATCGGGAAAGCTCGTCACGATCTGGACGTGGAGATCGGGAAAACTGGTTACCGCCTGGACTTTGTAGTCCGGAAAACTGTTTACGAACTGAATGCGGCCGTGAACCTTCGCGACATCAACCTTCTTGTCGCCGGCGCGGACACTGAAGACGACGAGAAGGAGAGCCAACAGCGCCGCGCGCTTCATTTCGGCAGGATCGCATCCGCCCGATACATCACGCCGTTCTTCATCACGCTGTCGATGTCGGACGCGTTCTTGATATCGTCGAGCGGGTTCGATTTCAAAATGACGAGGTCGGCGTAGTAGCCCGGCTGGAGCGAGCCAATCTTCGCACCGGTGTCGCCGCCGAAAGTTTTCGCCGCGTTCGCCGTGGTGCATTTGAGGATTTGCATCGGCGTCAGGCCGGCCTGCTTCATCAATTGAAATTCCCGAAAGATCGCCGGGCCGTGGATCGTCCCGATGTTTCCGGCATCAGTGCCAGTCGCAATCGTGATCCCGGCGTCCTCGAGCGTCTTGAGATTTTTCAGTGCGACGTCGTACGTCTTTTGAATGCTGTCGAGAATCTGCTGCGGATTCGCCATCGCCTTCTTGAGCCGGTCCGGACGCTTGTCCTCCGGAATTTTCGTCACGTCGAGCGATGCGATGACTTCCGGGTTGCCCCACGCCTTTTCTTCCGGGGTCAACTCGAGCTTGTTGGCAAAGGTGCGGCCGTAACGTTCGAAGACGACGAGCGTCGGAGTGAGGATCGTGCCTTTCTCTTTCAAGAGTTTCACAAAGGCGTCGTCGACTGGCTTGTCCGTTACGCTATGAACGAGAAGATCCGCGCCTTCCTCCGCCGACACGCGCGCGGCTTCGAGCTCGGTCGCGTGCACGGCGACGCGCAATTTGAGCCGATGACTTTCCTCGACAACGGCGTGAACGATCGGCCGGAAAATCGCGGCCCGTTCCACGTCGCTCGCCGGCGTAGGCGGCGCGGCAGGACTCGACGGTGGGGTGTCGCCTCCGCTCGCGCTGGATTGCGGGGTGGGACTGGCCGCCGGTTGCGCGGCCGGAACGATGTACCAAATTTTAATGTAATCGGGTTTCTGCGCGGCGAGCTTGCGCACCATCTCGCGGCCCTGCTCCGGCGTATCGATTTTCACGATCGGCGGATCGCCCAGATCGAGCTGCGGACGGGACACGCTCGAGATCAACGGTCCAGCGGCTGCGACGCGTGGTGCTTTCGCCGTCGCGTTCGCGCGCTTGCGCATTTCAAAATTCCAGAGGGGCCCGCCGATATCGAGCACGCTGGTGATTCCGCAGCGAAGATAACGCGCGAACGCGTCGTCGAGATGGGAACGAATCCATTCCGTCTCCTGTTTGTAAGGACGAATGCTGTTGAGATCGAGACCGTCCGGCCGCGTGTAGATGTCCCCGGATTGGAAGAAGTGGACGTGGGTATCGATGTAGCCCGGCAGAATGAATTTTCCTTTCGCGTCGATGACCGAATCGCCTTTCTTCGGAATCTCGGTGCTGTTTTGGACGATCGCGGCAATGTGGTCGCCCTCGATCCTGACCGCGCCGTTCGGGATGATTTTTCCCGTGCCGGGATCGATTAAGGTGCCGTTGACGATAAGAGTCGTGCCGGACGGAGTGGCGAAGGCGGTAGAGACGAAAGAAAGCGCGAGGATTAGAAAGCGTTTCATGAGAACAGGTCTAACCGGAGTGCGATTGAATAGGAAGATCGATCACGAGCCTTCCGGCTGTTGCACGCGCCGCAGTTCGGCGAGAGCTTGCGCATTCAGCGGAGGCAAACCTATGCATTGGAAAATCCTGACTTTCTTTTTCGCGATTGCGATGTCCGCCTTCGCGCAAACGCCCAGTCCGAGCACGAATGCGACTTCGAGCGCGAAGCATCCGTTCACGTTCGAGGACATGATGAAAATGAAACGGGTCGGAGCGCCGGTGCCTTCACCGGACGGAAAATGGATCGTGTTCGATGCGGTTGATGTGGACCTCGAAGCGAATACAAAGATCTCGCACCTCTGGATCGTGCCCGCGACCGGCGGGGAGGCGCGCCGATTAAACCAGACGGCGATCCACGAAGAGCGCCCGCGTTTTTCGCCGGACGGCAACCGGCTCATCTGGACTTCGAAGGCGACCGATCCCACCCAAATCTGGATGTGCAATTTCACGCCGGAGAGCGGCGGACTCGACGGCCAGCCGCATCAGGTGACGAATATTTCCACGGGCGCGGACGGCGGCATCTGGTCGCCGGACGGAAAGAGCATCGCATTTCTTTCGTCGGTTTATCCGGACGCGAAGGACGACGCGGAAAACAAGAAGCGCGACGAAGAGGTGAGCAAGAGCAAGGTGAAAGCGAAAATCTTCACGAAGTTGCTCTACCGGCATTGGACTTCGTACACCGAACATAAGCGGAGCCACTTGTTCGTGGTGAATGCCGACGCGCCGGGCGAAGCGCGGGACCTAACGCCGGGCGATCACGACG
>DATILK010000374.1:0-11118 GCA_035476555.1 Chthoniobacterales bacterium
GAGCGCACGCGTCTCGCGTGTTGGTTTCGGCGTCTCGCCGAAACAAGCTTGTAAAAAGTTCGCGCCGGCGAGGACGCCAGCGCCTACACGCGAGACGCGTGCGCTCCCCGGAGATTAGATCCCCGCGAACGCCTGATCCAAAACTTCGAGCAAAAAGTCCGCGTCGGCTTTCGTGATGTTCATCGGTGGCGAGAAGCGGATCGTCTGGCCTTGCAAACCGCCTTTGCCGAGCAAAAGCCCCATGTCCTTGCAGCGTTCCAGGATTTCGGCGCACTCGGCTTTCGCGGGCTCTTTCGTGGCGCGATCTTTCACCAGCTCGATCCCGAGCAGCAAACCTTTCCCGCGCACGTCGCCAATCAGATTGTGCTTTTCCTTCAGCCGATTCAATCCGCCTAACAAGTAGTTGCCGATCGCGAGCGCGTTCTCCTGCAGCTTCTCGCGATCAATCACCTCGAGCACCGCCATGCCTTGCGCGCACACAACCGGGTTCCCGCCGAACGTGTTGAAATGGATCCGTTGCGAGAGCGCCTGTGCGATCTTCGGCGTGGTCACGACCGCGCCCAGCGGAGCGCCGTTCCCGATTCCTTTCGCCATGCAGACAATGTCGGGAATCACATCCTGAGTTTCGAATCCCCAATAATGCGAGCCGCATCGGCCGAAGCCCGCCTGCACTTCGTCCGCGATACAAACGCCGCCGGCCGCGCGGACGTGTTCGTAGACATGCTTCAAATAGCCGTCCGGAAAAACCACGCAGCCGCCCACGCCCTGGATTGATTCCGCGATGAATCCCGCGACCTGGCCCGGGGTCGCGTAGTCGATCAAGTTCTTCACGTCCGCGGCGTACTTCCGGCCGGCATCGGCATCATCGCGTCCCCAGTACCCGCGAAAAGGATCGGGCGTGATCGCGTGATGAACGCCGAAGCTATGCGGCGTATTAAACTTCCAGGTGTGATGCGCGGTCAGTCCCATGCCGCTCGCGTTTCCGCCGTGATACGCGTTCCGCAACGCGATCATATCGTAATTGCCGGTGTAAGCGCGCGCCAGGAGCAGCGCGAGATCGTTCGCCTCCGATCCTGAATTGACGAAGTAACAAACCTTCAGGTCGCCCGGCATCTTCGCCGCCAGCTTCTCCGCATACTGCGCGATGTTAGGATGCAGATAAATCGTCGTCGAATGCTGGAGCATGTGGTTCTGGCGATCCGCCGCCGCGACGACATCCGGATGACAATGTCCGACGCTGATCGTGACGATCCCGCCGAGCGCGTCGAGATACCGCCGCCCGTTCTCGTCCCAGACGTATTGCATTTTCCCTTCCACCAGCATGATCGGTTTTTTGTAGTAGAGAAAAATTCCAGGGTTCAGGAATTCGCGACGCAGACGCAGGACTTCGTCGGCGGACGGACCGGAATATTTGGCGGGTTGATGATCGAATGGCGGCAGCTGAGGTGAATTCATAGGTTTTTAAATCCAAGACGACGCAACGCGATGTAGACGCTGAACGCAATCGCGAATCCGACGAACCACGCGTAATTGTAAAGCGTCACGAAAAATGCCGGGACGCTTCCGGCATCGACCAATTTCACGGTGACGAGAAAACCGGGAAGGTTCGGCAAAATCGCAAGAAGTAGCGCGACGAGAGCGACCACGCTAAAGCCGCGGGTGTAACCATGCTCGGCGTCGTGCCGATATAGCGCGTTCAGATTCAGGTGCCTTCGGCGGAGCACAAAATAATCGGCGATCATGATGCCACCGATCGGGCCGAGGAGCGCGCTGTAGCCGACGAGCCAGGTGAAAATGTAGCCCGACGGGTCGGCCACCAGTTTCCACGGCATCATCAACACGCCGATGATTCCCGTGATGAGGCCGCCGGTCCGGAACGAAATCTTATTGGGCGCCAGATGGGAGAAATCGTTTGCGGGACTGACGACGTTGGCGGCGATATTCGTCGCGAGGGTGGCGAGACAAAGCGCGAACATCGCGACCACGAGCACGACTGGGTTTGTGAATTTCGTCAGGACATCGACCGGGTCCCAGATCGTCTGGCCGTAAATGATCGTCGTGGCGGACGTGACGGCGACGCCGATGAACGAATAAAGCGCCATGGTCAGTGGCAATCCGAGCGCTTGCCCAACGACCTGATCGCGCTGGCTGCGCGCGTAACGCGAGAAGTCTGGAATGTTGAGCGAGAGCGTCGCCCAGAAACCGATCATGCCGGTGAGACCCGGGACGAAGAACGACCAGAACTGTCCGGCTTTCGGCTGACCCGGATCGAAGGCGGACGGTTGGGCGAGAATCGGACCGAACCCACCGGCATTCCGATAAGCCCATCCGAGAAGAAGCAAACCGAGCGCGATCAGCAGCGGCGCTTTGATGTTCAACAAAAACCGGATCGACTCGATGCCTTTGTAAACGACGAACATGTTGATCGCCCAGAAGAAGAGGAAGCAGACGAACTCGGCCAGGGTGATGCCGAGAAGCGACGGCGCGCCTGGAGTCGTTAGTTCGGGAAAGAAGACGCCGAGAATTTTGTAGATCGCCGCGCCGCCGATCCACGTCTGGATCCCAAACCAGCCGCAGGCGACGAACGCGCGCATAAGCGCAGGCACGTTCGCGCCGCGCGTCCCGAATGACGCGCGACAGAAAACCGGGAACGGAATTCCGTAACGCGTTCCGGCATGCGCGTTGAGGATCATCGGGACGACGACGATAAGGTTGCCGAGAAAAATCGTGAGGATCGCCTGCGACCAATTCATCCCGCCGCCGATGAGCGACGAAGCGAGCATATAAGTAGGAATGCAGGCCGACATGGAAATCCAGAGGGCCGCGAAGCTGCCGACTCGCCAGGTCCGGCGCGCCTTCGGAACGGGCGCGAGATCTTTGTTGTAAAGCGTCGAGTGCTCGATCTCGATCGAGACTTCGACATCGGGCGCGTCTGCGATCGAACTCATGTCTGGGCTAGAAATGCGCCGGTTCCCGCTTCAGCATTTTGCCGCGGCCGATTGTCCCGACGAATTTTCCATCGCGCACGGCCACTTCGCCGCGCACGGTTACCAAATCCGGTCGCCCTTCGATTTCCCAGCCTTCGAAGGCGCTGTAATCGACATTCATCTGTTGTGTCGTCGCGGAAATTTTCCCGCGATACTCCGGATCGTAGACGACCAGGTCCGCGTCCGCGCCGATCTGGATCGCGCCTTTGCGCGGGAAGAGCCCGAAAGTCTTAGCCGCATTCGTGCTCGCGACGTTGACGAACGTATGCAGGTCGAGCTTCCCGGTCTTCACGCCGTGGGTGTAGAGCAAGTTCACCCGATCTTCCAGCGATGGAATCCCATTCGGAATCTTCGTGAAATCGTCGCGCCCCATCGGCTTCTGCGTTTTGAAATCGAACGGCGCGTGATCGGTCGCCACGGTTTGAATCTCGCCGCTCGCCAGTCCGTTCCAGAGCACCGGCTGATTGCTCTTGTCCCGAAGTGGCGGCGACATGATGAACTTCGCGCCTTCGAATTCCGGGCGCGCCGCGTCGTTCTTATCGAGCACCAAATATTGAATCAGCGTCTCGATCGAAACATTCACGCCGCGATGCCGGCCTCGGAGCGCTTCGCGCAACGCCTCATCGCAACTGAGATGCACGATGTAAACGTGTGCGCCGGTCAGCTCCGCGAACGTCATCAGATGATGGACGCCTTCCGCTTCGACGGCCGGCGGCCGGCTTTCGTGATGTTGTTCCGGTCCAGTCAGTCCGGCGGCGAGCAATTCCTTCTGCCGCTCCGCCACCAGCGTTTCGTTCTCGCAATGCGCGGTAACGATAACTCCAAGTTCTTTCGCGAGCTTCAGCGTGTGATACAACTCCGCGTCATCGATCCCGAACGCGCCCTTGTAGGCGAGGAAGATTTTGAATGAGCTGATTCCAGCTGCGACGATCTCGCGAAGCTGCGCTGCGTCTTCTTGATCGAACCTCGTCACCCCCATGTGGAACGTGTAATCACAGGCTGACTTGTCCGCGGCCTGTTCCTGCCAGATTCGGAATCCTTCCGCCGCGCTCATGTCCCGCGACGGACAAACCATCTCGATCATCGTCGTCGTCCCGCCGACCAGCGCCGCCTTGCTCGCCGTCTCGTAAGTGTCCTTCGAGAACGTCCCCATGAACGGCAGGTAAATGTGGACATGCGGATCGATGAAGCCTGGGAAGACATATTTCCCGCTCGCGTTAATCACCTCCGCTCCAGCCGGCGCGTCGATGTTGCGATCGATATGCGTGATCCGCTCGTGCTCGCAGTAGATGTCCGCGATGTAGTGCTCGGTCCCGGTTACGATCTCTCCACCTTTAATCAGCAACGACATAGAAATTTAGCCACGGATTAACACGGATAGGCACGGATCAAGAAAGCAAATCCGTGTTTCATCCGTGTTAATCCGTGGCCGCTACTTCTTCCAGACGTCACCGACGCCGTCCCCAAACCACCGGGTCGTCACGACTTTCTGCTGCGTGTAAAACTGCACGCCTTCTTTCCCTTGAATGTGCAGATCGCCATAGAACGATTCGTCCCAGCCCGTGAACGGGAACATCGCCATGGTCGCGGGAACGCCAACGTTGATGCCGACCATGCCGGCTTTGACCCGATGCTTGAATTCGCGCGCGGCTTTGCCGGAGTGAGTGAAAATCGCGGCGCCGTTTCCGTAGGATGATTTGTTCGCGGCCTCGATGGCGTGATCGAGGTCGTCCATCCGCATCACATTCAAGACGGGTCCGAAAACTTCTTCACGCGCGATGGTCATTTCGTCGCGGACCTGATCGACGATCGTCGCGCCCATGAAAAAACCGTTCGGAGCGGAATCGATCCGCGCGCCGCGTCCATCGCAAATCACTTTTGCGCCTTCTTTTTCGCCGCTGGCCACCAGGCTCGCGACGCGATCGCGATGCTGGGCGGTGATCACCGGACCCATGTCCGGTTGCATTTCGACGTCAGTTGGACCTACCCGGATCGAGCGCGCGGCCTGGACGAGTGAAGGCAAAAGCTCTTCGGCGGCGCGGCCGACTGTGATTGCCGTGGAGCCGGCCATGCAACGCTCGCCGGCGCAGCCGAACGCCGCCGTCGAAAGTGCTTCGACGGTTTTGGTCACGTCGGCGTCCGGCATCACGACGATGTAGTTCTTCGCGCCGCCATTTGCTTGGACGCGTTTCCCGTGGCGCGTTCCCGTTTCAAAAATGTATTTCGCAACCGGCGACGAACCGACAAACGAAATCGCTTTCACTTTCGGATGCGTGAGCAGCTCATCGACGCACTCGCGTCCGCCGTGAACGAGATTCAAAACGCCTTTCGGCAGTCCTGCCTTCTCGAGCAGCTCAATGATCATTACGACGGTGAGCGGAACTTTCTCGCTCGGCTTCAGGACGAACGTGTTCCCGCAGGCGACCGCAAGCGGGAACATCCACATCGGCACCATCGCCGGAAAATTGAACGGCGTAATGCCGACGCAGACGCCCAGCGGCTGGAGCAGCGTCTCGCAATCGACGCTGCGCGCAAGGTTCTCGAGCGTGTCGCCCATGAGCAGCGTCGGAACACCGCAGGCGTACTCAATATTCTCGATCCCGCGATAAGCGCTGCCGCGCGCTTCGGCCAGGGTTTTGCCGTGCTCGCGCGTTATGCTTTGGCAAATGCGGTCGAAGTTTTCCTCGACGAGTTGCCGGTAACGAAAGAAGACGCGCGCCCGTTCCACTGGAGGTGTCTCGCGCCACGCCGGGAATGCAGCCGCCGCTGATTCGACCGCTTCGTTCACCATCTCCGCGCCGCCCATAGGCACTTCCGCGATCACTTCGCCGCGCGATGGATTGAAGACCGGAGAGGTGGCGGTGCTCGCGACGTCGCGCCATTCGCCGTCAATGAAAGTGGGACAAGGTGAGAGTGCCATAGAAGTTCCTCTACACGTCACACGTCACCTGTCACTCGTCACTTTCTTCATCACCGCGCCAGCGCGTCCGATTGTTTCACGAAATCGTCGCCACTCCATTCGCTGTCGGCGCGGACCATTTTCTTCGTGGCTGCTTCTTCGGCGGCCGCTTTGTCCTTCGCTTTGCGCTCGGTTTGCATTCGGACCAGCTCGCGATGGGTCGTGAAATAATCGAGGCTCTTGCCTTTAAAATCGGCCAGCGTCTCGAACTTGTGTTTGTCCATGAAGGCGAGCAGCTCGTCGCACATTCGCTTCACGGATTCGTAACCGAACTTCATCACGCCGGTGCAGACTTGCGTCGTATCGGCGCCGAGCAGAATGAACTGCGCGGCATCGCCTCCGCTTTCGATACCGCCGATCCCGGAGAGACTCCGTCCCGGAAATTCACTTCGGATCATGGTGGCGATTTCCATCACCATTCGCAGGGCGATGGGTCGCACCGCTTTTGACGAATAACCCCCAGGCGTGGTGAATCCTTCGACCGTTGGCTCCGGCCGAAGCGTGTCGAGATTCACACCCATCACGCTCCGAATCGTATTGATGGCGGCGACGCCCTGACAACCGCCGCGAAACGCGGCCCGGCTCGGCTCGGTGATGCGCGTCACATTCGGCGTCATTTTTGCCCAGACCGGTTTTTTCGCAGCCGACATCACCCAGCCGGAGACCTCCTCGACGATCTCCGGGTTCTCGCCCATCGCGGCTCCCATTTTGCGCTCGGGCAGTCCGTGCGGGCACGAAAAGTTCAGCTCGAACGAATCCACCCCGGCATCCTGGCAACGCTCCACGATCTCGCACCACGCATCCCGGTTGTACTCCTCCATGATCGACGCGATCAGGATCCCATCCGGATGCATGTCCTTGCACTTCTTGAATTCGTCGAGCCAGATCTCGAACTTGCGATCGCTGATCAACTCGATGTTTTCCCAGCCGATCACATCCTTGGGATCGTTCGCGTGCAGCTTCGCGTAGCGCGGCGCCACGTTGATCACCTTCGACGAATCGAGGCTCACGGTTTTAGCTATAACGGCGCCCCAGCCTTCGCGGAAGGCGCGCGAGATCACGTTCAAGTTTGTTCCCGGCGGACCGGATCCAATGACAAATGGGTTCGGCAATTTCAGTCCGTCGACGGTGGTGGCGAGTGTAGGCATGGCTCCTCCTTGTTCGTGAGAAACGTCCTGTTTAACCATTCGCGTTCTAAAATTCGACAGAATTCTTGTGGCGGACGCCGCAGGGCGCGCCTAGATCGCAATTACGGTGACGCGGCAATATTCTCGGATTTTCCGGTGGCACGTTCTGCGGTATCTGCGGCGGCATCCGTTGCTTGGCCTGCTGAACATTCTGAGCGTGGCGCTTGGCGTGTCGGTTTATCTCGCAACGCAGATCGCCAACCAGAGCGCGAATCGCGCGTTCGCCGCGAGTGTCGACCTCGTTGCGGGAAAAGCGGAACTCGAGATCATCGCGCCGACGGGGCGATTGTCGGAGACGGTTTTGCCGCAGGTTACGGCCGTGGCGGGCGTGACCGCGGCGACGCCGATCGTGGAAGGATTTGTTTCGTTGCCGGATTTCCGTGGCGATTATTTGGAGATTCTCGGGATCGATGTTTTCACCAACGCGCCGTTTCGCACTTTCGATCCCTCGAACTTCGACGCCGGCGGTTTCGATATCCAGCGCTGGCTCGGGCCGCCCGGATCGATCGCCGTCTCGGAAGAATTCGTCCGGCAACATCACTTGAAACAAGGCGACAAGATTCGCGCCAGAGTCGGTGGCATCGATCGCGAACTGGAAATCGGATTCCTTCTCCGCAGCGACGAATCGTTCGATCCGCATTTTGCCGCGATGGACATCGGTTGGGCCCAGGAAGTTTTTGGCCGCCGCGGCGACCTCAGCGTGATCCAGTTGAAACTGTCGGAGCCGCGGCAGCGCGACGCGGTCATCGCGCGGCTCCGCGACATTCTTCCGAAAGATGTTCGGGTCGCCACGCCGGCGCGGCGCACGGAGGAAGTCGACAGGATGCTGGGTGGGTTCCAGCTCAACCTCACCATGATGAGCCTGGTCTCGCTGCTCGTCGGGATGTTTCTAATTTACAATACGGTTTCCGCCTCGGTGGTTCGCCGGCAACACGAGATCGGGATCCTGCGTTCGTTAGGCGTGACCCGAAATGAGATCCGCAGCCTGTTTCTCGCCGAGGCTTTCGTCCTCGGCGCGATTGGCTCGGTCCTCGGTTTGATCGGCGGCGTGGTTCTGGCGCACATCCTCGTTCGCGCCGTTTCGGCGACGATCTCGTCCCTTTACGTGCTCGTGAACGTCAGGGATCTCTCGCTCCGTCCGTGGGCATTTATCCTGGCATTCGTTGTTGGCCTCGGGTCCGTGATTATGTCGGCATTTTTCCCCGCGCGGGCGGCGGCGAAACAGCAGCCGGTCGAAGCGCTCCATGGCGGAACGCGGCTGGAACGCTCGGTGAACCCGTCGTTAGGTTGGTTCTTCAGCGGTCTGCTTTGCGTTTTTGCGACAGCGATCTTTTCGTATTTGTCTCTTTCGACGGGTCCACGCTGGCTCAGCTTCGGCGGCGCGTTTTTTATTCTCGCCGGCTTTTCCTTCCTCGTGCCGCGCCTGATGTTTCACTTCAGTCGTGCCGCGGGAAATGTGCTGCGGCGCTTTCGTTTTCGACGACGAAATCCGGCAATTGAAGTTCAACTGGCTGCCGCGAATTTGTCGCGCGGTCTGCTTCGCAATTCGGTTACCGTCGCCGCCCTCGCGGTCGCCGTGGCCATGACGGTCGGCGTGACGGTGATGGTTTTTTCATTTCGAAAAACCGTCGAGGCCTGGATCAACGACACGCTGCTGGCGGATGTTTTCGTTACGACCGCCGGCAACGAAGCGGGTGGAAACGCGTTTTTTCCAGCGGATGCGTTCGAGTTCCTCGCTCACCATCCGGCCGTGGCAGAGGCCGCCACCTTTCGCGAGGTCGAGGTGCCAATGGGCGACTCGGAAATAACTCTGGCCATCATTCGCGGCACGCGTCGACAGTTTAAATTTCTGGCCGGCGGTCGAACCGAGTTGATGCGCCGATTCCACGCTGAGCCGTGCGTTTTCGTCTCGGAAAGTTTCGCCCGCCGCCATCGCGTTCGGCAAAACGAAATGCTCGAGCTGACGACGCCCGACGGCCCGCGCGCGTTTCCGATTGCCGCGCTTTTTTACGATTACACGCGGGACCAGGGAATCGTTTACATGAGCACGGAAAATTTTACGCGCTTCTGGCACGACGATCGGATCCACAGCGTCGCGCTCTATTTAAGAGAGGGCCATGGCGCCGAAGAAGTGAGAAAAGAACTTTGGGATCATTTCGGCCAGAAACGTCACTTCACAATTTTCTCGAATCAATCGTTGCGCCGCCGCGTTTTCGAAATCTTCGACCAGACCTTTGCGGTCACGCATGTTCTTCTCGCCATCTCACTCTTTGTTGCGATCACGGGGATTTTCCTGTCGCTCACCATTTTGATTACCGAACGACAACGTGAGCTGGCGATCCTGCGCGCCGTTGGCGCGAGCGCGGGCCAAATCCGAAAGCTGTTGCTCTCGGAAACCGCGATGCTTGGTGCGCTCGCGGCTGCGGTTGGCGTCGCTTCCGGAATCTGCCTCGCGCTGGTTTTGACCGGCGTGATCAATCGCGCCTTTTTCGGTTGGACGATCCGTCTCGCATTTCCGTGGCGAACATTGGCGTTTACGCCGGTGTGGATTCTCACTGCCGCGATCATTGCCGGCGTGGTCCCGGCATGGCGCGCCAGCCGCATGGCCCTGGCCGACAATCTCCGCGACGAATGAAACGCTCGTTTATTTTTTTCGCGCTCGTGTTGGCGACTGCAGTCGCCGCCGACTGGAAGATTGCCGAGCCTGGCTGGCGCTACGAATTTCCGCGGGACCATCACGCTCATCGCGAATTCAAGACCGAGTGGTGGTATTTCACCGGAAACCTTTTCGACGCGGAAGGTCACCGGTTCGGTTACGAGCTGACGTTTTTCCGGCACGGAATTCAGCCTGCGGCCGAACGCGATCCGAACGCTTCCCGTTTCATTGTAGGCGATCTGAAGTTCGCGCACTTCGCGATTACGGATGTTTCCGATGAACGATTTCGCTTCGACCAGAAGACCAGCCGCGGCGCCTTTGGCGAAGCCGGGTTCGATGATGGCAACCGAATGGCGTGGATCGATAACTGGAATCTCATCGCGACGGGCGACGACAGCTTCGAGATCGCGGCCTCGAGCGAATTCGGATCCGTTCGGCTTCATCTACACGCCACGAAGCCGCCGATCGTTCACGGGGAAAACGGCGTGAGCGTGAAAGCAGCCGACGCGTCCAGCGCTTCCCATTATTATTCCATTCCGCGTTTTGAAACATCGGGTGAACTCGTCGCGAACGGCACGGCGCATCAGGTCCGTGGCGAGACCTGGTCCGATCATGAGTGGTCCAGCAGCCAGCTCGGCAAAGGCGAAGTGGGCTGGGATTGGCTTTGCCTCCAGCTCGACGACGGCGCTGAGCTGATGCTCTACCGAATGCGGCTGGCGAACGGTGGTGTGGAACCAAGTTCCAGCGGAACGTGGATCGCACCCGACGGCACCGCGACGCATTTACGCGCTTCGGGTTTTCAAATGACGCCGGCAACTTTTTGGAAAAGCAACCAGAGCGGCGCGCAGTATCCGATCGGCTGGCGGATCACGCTGCCCGCTCAGCGCGCCGAGTTCACGATCAAGGCCGCGCTGGAAGATCAGGAGCTCAAGCTCGGCGCCATCACTTATTGGGAAGGCGCGATCGATGCCGCCGGGACGCGCGACGGCAAAGCGATCAAAGCGCGCGGTTATCTCGAGCTGACTGGCTATGCGGGAACTCTCGGCGAACTTCGCCGCTAAAAATTACGCCTGGGTGTGCCGGGCGTAATGAACTTCCACGCCTTTCGGCAAAAGCCGTTTGCGGCCGCGCTGGCGACGACGTGCGAGGGTGGCGCGTCCGCCTTTCGTGCTCATCCGCGCGCGAAAACCGTGCTGGTTTTTGCGAGTGCGCTTCGAGCGTTGAAGTGTGCGTTTCATGACGTTTTCCGTTGAGGAGCGCCTACACTACGGGTGACCATCGCCTTGTCAATGCGGGCCCTTTGTGGAATAACCAGTCGCGCCCATGAGC
>DATILK010000375.1:0-12130 GCA_035476555.1 Chthoniobacterales bacterium
GGTTTCCAAGGCAAGATGGCGGACATTGCCCACCACGCCCACGACCTGAAGCTTCTCGTTTTTCGGTCCGAAGTTCTCGACGTATTGCCCGATCGGATCTTCGTCGGCGAAAACCTGTTTCGCGCATTCCTCGTTGATGATCGCCACCCGCGCCGTGTCCTTCGTATCGTGCTCGTCGAAATTGCGGCCGCGCACGAGCGGGATGCTCATCGTCGGGAAATATTCCGGCGTCGCGATGCGGATATCGGCCTGATCGATTTTCTTGCTGCCGGGCCGATTGAACGTGCGCGAACTGTTTCCGCCCGAGAACGGAAGCCGGCTGACCGCGGCGACATTCCGCACTCCGGGAACGGTCGCGATCTGTTGAACGACCTGCTGGTAAAAACGGAGCTGACCGTCCTCGTCCGCCTTGGCCGACGCGCCGACATTAAATATGAGGAGCCGATCGGAATTGAATCCTGGCGCGACCTTCGTCAGGTTCGCGAAGCTCTTGATCATCAGGCCGGCGCCGATCAGCAGAATGAGCGACAAAGCAACTTCGGTCGCGATGAGAAACGCGCGGCGCCGCGTCCCAGTCCCGGTGCTGCCGCGTTCGCCTTGCTTCAACGATTCGGATGGGTTCGCGGTCGACGATGAAATCGCCGGCGCTAATCCGAAGAGAATTCCGGTCACGACGGAAACGACGAGACTGAAGGCAAGGACCTGGCCGTTGAGGCCGATTTCCTTGAAACTGCGGAGAGCCGGCGGCGCCATCGACATGAGCAGGGGGATCGCCCATGCCGCGAGAAGCGCGCCGATCCCACCGCCGATCACCGCCAGCAAAACGCTCTCGGTCAGCAATTGCCTAACGAGTCGTGTCCGGCTCGCGCCCATCGCGGCTCGAATGGAAATTTCCCGTGAGCGGGTGGCGGCGCGAGCGAGCAAGAGGTTGGCGACATTGGCGCAGCCAATGAAAAGGAGAAAACCAACGGCGGCGAACAGAAGAAGCAGGACCGGCCGGATTCCGCCGACTAGATCCTCGTGCAATGGCGTCACGCGGATGCCGACATCCTGGTTGTCGTCGGGATATTGCTGCTCGAGCCGGCGCGCGATCGCGTCCATCTCGCCGCGCGCTTTCTCCAGAGTGACGCCGGGTTTCAACCGCGCATAAACGTCGAGATAGTTACTACCGCGGATCGGGTGCGGATCGACGTTCGGCCGGAGCACGTTCGTCGGAATACCGAACGCGGACGGAATCCAAAGTTCGCCGTAACCGTCCGGCTGATAATTCGGCGGCATCACGCCGACGACGGTGTGCGGCTCGTCGTTGAGCGAAATTTCGCGGCCGATGATGTTGCGATCGGAACCGTAACGGCGCGCCCACAATTCCGAGCTGAGAACGACGACGTGATTGTGCCCGGGCTGCTCGTCCGATGGCAACAGGGTGCGGCCGAGGATCGGCGCGACGCCGAAAAGCGGAAACATATTGGAGGTGGCCATCGTCCCACGGACGCGCTCCGGCCGGTCGCTGTCGCTCAAACTAAATTGCTCGCCACCCGATGCCGAGACCGCGGTAAAGACGTCGCTCTGCGCCGCCCAATCGATGTAGTTCGCCGGTGCGACTGCGCCGCCTGCGGTTCCGGTGCTGCGCACCGTCGGCAACAGCGTCACGATTTTTTCCGAATCCGGATACGACAGCGGATGAAGCAGGACGCCATCGATCACGCTGAAGATCGCGGTCGAGCTCGCAATGCCGAGCGCGAGCGTGATCAACGCCGCGAAAGTGAATCCCGGGTTCTTCATAAGCATCCGCAGGCCGTAACGGAGATCGTAAAGAAGCGTGTTCATGTTAAGAGCGTCGCAATGGTAATCTGGGGAGCGCACGCGCCTCGCGTGCTGGCGATGGCGCCCACGCCATCGCGAACTTTTCCGGGGAAAGAAATTGTTTCGGCGAGGGCGCCGAAACCAGCACGCGAGGCGCGTGCGCTCCCCAGAGTTCTGAATTCAGCGTGTTCATATTATTCAGCGCGCAGCGCGACGATGGGATTTACGCGGCAGGCGCGGCGGGCCGGCAACCACGCGGCCAGAATTGTGACGACGGAAAGAATGAGGCCGACGATCAGATAGGTCTGGGCGTCGAGCGGCGAAACGCCGAAGAGGAAGCTGCGGATGACGCTCGCACTCGCAACCAAAGCAAGCGCGCCCACCACGATGCCGACGCCAAACAACCGCAAACCGTGACCCATCACGAGCGCGCGGATATGCGCGGGACGCGCGCCGAGTGCGAGTCGCACTGCAATTTCGCGCAGCCGGCGGAAGGCGCTGTACGACAGGACGCCATACAATCCAACCGCCGCGAGGAGCAAGGCGAGCCCTGCAAAGATCGCGAGCAAAAACGTGAGCAACCGTTGCGTCGCCCATGTTTCCGCGACGCGTTCTTCCATCGGACGCACATCGAACACCGGTTGTGATGGATCGAGACGCGCGATGATGTCGCGCACCGGTTTCTCGAGGCGCTTCACGTTGCCCGAAGCGCGGAGATGCAGAACAAAACTGCTCCGCCCGACCTGTGCCTCCGGGAAAAACACGGAGGGCGTCGGGACTGCATCGTCGTAGCCGCGCATTTTTATGTGCGGCACCAGACCAATGATTTCGTGGAGCTGCGGCCCATCCGACGACGAATCGGATTCGCTATCGATCATGATCCGTTTTCCGATCGGGTCCTGTCCCTTGAACGTCATGTCGGCCAGCGTTTGATCGACGATCACCACTTTCGGCGAAGCGGCGATGTCGTGTTCGTTGAAGGTCCGGCCGCGGAGGAGATTGATCCCGAGCGCTTGGAAATAATCGCCCTGCACTACTTCGTTGTCGGCCGATGGTTGCTGGCTCGGATCGGTCGGCGGCGCGCCTTCCGGCGTGAAGTTCAACTGCCAGCCGCTGAGCATCGGCGGGTTCGAGGAAAGTGCGGCGTATTGCACGCCCGGCAGTTTGCGAACTTCATCGAGCAGTGGCGTGGTGAACGCCATGATCTTGTTCGCGTCCGTATATTTTGTGAAAGGCAGCTCGACGTGAACGGTCAGCAGTTGCTGCGGATTAAAACCGAGCTGGGTCGACTGCATTTTCGCGAAGCTTTTCAGGACGAGGCCCGCCGCGCTCAGCAGGAGGAGCGTTAACGCGACCTCGATGATGACAAGCCAGTCGCGACTGCGACGCGCGGCTTTCGTTTCCGAACTGCCGAACGAACCGGCCTGAAGCGCGGCGTTGATGTCCGTCCGCGCGGCCTGCCAGGCAGGCCAGAGCCCGAACAAAATCGTGGTGAGCGTGGCCAGGAGAAAAGTGAATGCGAGCACGCGCCAGTCGAGCGCCATGCCTTCGAAGCGCGGTGCATTGGCGGGAGCGAACGCAACGAGCGCATCGCGCCCCCAAGTCGCGAAGACCAGGCCGAGGCCGCCGCCGATTGCCGAAATAACAAAACTTTCGAGCAAAAGCTGCTTGATGATCTGGCCGCGCCCGGCACCCATCGCCGCGCGAACCGCAAACTCCCGGGCGCGTGCGGCCCCACGCACGGCTAGGAGATTTGCTAAGTTCGCGCAGGCGATGAGTAAAACGAGCGCAACCGCGCCAAGCAATAACGCCAGGCTGGTGCGATAGTTTCCCAAAAGATTTTCGAGGAGAGGGCGGACTTCGGCGCCGGTGCCCGCATTCGTCGCCGGATAAAGTTTTTCGAGACGCGCCGCGATTGCCCTTATCTCGCCGCGCGCCTGCCCAACCGTCACGCCGTCCTTGAGCCGGCCCCAGCCGAAGAACATGGGATGGTTGGCGCGGTTCTGCCATCCGGGGATATTGGCGCGGCGCATCACGGCGAACCACGCATCGACGTTATGCGGCGAATCCATCTCGCGCGGCATTACGCCGATGACCGTGATCGGCGTTCCATGAAAATTCATCGGCTGCCCGACGATTTTCGGATCGCGATGAAAGGCGCGGTCCCACAGTCGATCGCTAATGATCGCCAGCGGCGGCGCGCCGGGCTTGTCTTCGTCTTCACTGAACGTCCGGCCGATTTCCGGCGGCAGACCGATCACATTGAAGAAATTCGCGGTCACGTACGCGACCGAAATCCTTTCCGGCTCGCGGCCGGGAATTCCGCTTAGGTTCCGCGATTCGAGCCGGCTGATCGCAAGATTCTCGAACGATTTGCTGTCGTTCCGCCAGTCGACGTAATCAGGCAGCGCGATGGAAGTGTTCGTGCCACCGGAAACTTCGTTGAGATAAACCAGCCGCTCCGGATGCGGATACGGAAGCGGACGGAGGAGAACGTGGTTGACGACGCTGAAGATCGCCGAGTTCGCGCCGATGCCGAGCGCGAGGGTAAGAACCGCGATGACGGTGAAGCCGGGAGATTTCCGAAGTTGGCGAAAAGCGAAGCGCAGATCGTTCATGACCATATTTCTCCAAAGACTCGGCGGAAGTTTGCGCCGAGGATTTTTTCAACGGCCGTGGATTTATGGCCGCGTTTCAAAAGCGCGCCCGCGATCAGCTCCATTTTTCGCGGCGTGTTAAGATCCGGAATGTAAGTCGGCCGGTCTTCGCCCGGCGCGGCAACACCGTCCGCCTTCCGTTTCTCGACGTCCTTTTTCATTTCTTCGAGGTCGCTTTGGTCGACCGTGAAAAATGGGACGTCGCTTCCAACTCCGACGTGGTCTTCGCCGCAAACCTTGAGCGCGTACTCGAGGTGCTTCAGGTAATCCTCGAGCATCGGCTGTTTCGGCGAAGCGGTGATGTAGGGCAGCATGTAAATCCCGACGACACCGCCCTTGTCGGCGAGCGCCTTTAATTCGCGGTCTTCCTTGTTCCGCGGATGCAGGTAAACGGCGCGGCAACCCGCATGAGTGATGACCGGCGGTTTCGTCGAAGCGGTGATCCCATCCGCCGTCGTCTGGGTGTTGGAATGGCTCAGGTCGACGGCGACGCCAAGCTCGTTCATCTTCGCGACGGCTTTGCGGCCGAGTTCGGTCAGCCCATCGGTTTCGCCATCGAGGCAACCGACTCCGAACGGCGTTCGCCGATTGTAAGTGAGCTGCATCACGCGAACGCCGAGCCCGCGAAACAATTCGATCCGCTCGATTTTGTCCTCGAGCATGTTGGCCGACTCGAAGGAATAAATGACGCCGAGTTTTTTCTCAGTGCGCGCCCGTTCGAAATCGCCGGGGGTGCGCACCTTCAGGAAAAGATCGGCCCGCTTTTCCATCAACTGCTCGGCCCCGGCAATGTCCGCCACCGCCTTCGCGAAATCGCCGACCGCTCCGCCGAGCGTTGCCTTGACGGCCGTGACACCAGATTCCCGAATGACCTTGGTGACCAGATCCTGATTCGCAGCGAGCACCCCGCCGATCCCGGCGAGGGCGTTGCCATCAAGAATGTACGAATCGCGGTAGAGCCTCGCGGCTTCCGCCGAAACTTTCGCCTCGTCAGCCGCCCACGCGAAAATCGGATTGAGCGCGGCAATGGCGACGGCGCCGCCAAGGGATTTCGTAAAGTCGCGACGCGTAACCATATTTTTCATTCGGCGCGGAGAGCGGTGACGGGATCTGCTTTGGTCGCGCGAAGCGCGGGAAGGAGCGCGGCGAGCAGTCCGATCGCGCCGAGGACAAACACCACACCGCCGAAGACGACGGGATCGTAAGCGGTGGTGTGGAAGAGAACTGTTTGCATGAGGCGCGCGACTCCCGCTGCGCCGAGAAGACCGAGAGCGAGACCGAACACGGTGAGCCGGGCGCCCTGGCCCAGCACCAGTCGCAGAACGTCACTGATTTGCGCGCCGAGCGCGAAGCGAATGCCGAATTCGCGGGTGCGTTGGGCGACACTGTAGGCAATGAGGCCGTAAAGACCGATCGCGGCCAGGAGCAACGCGAGCAGCGCAAAGAGGCTGAAGAGTGTGAGGTAGAGCTGCGGTTGGGTGAGACTCTGTTTCACCAGCGTCCGCACCGGTGCGACGTTTGAAATGGTTTGCTCGGGATTGAAGGCCCAGATCGCGCGCTGAACCGTTTGCGAGATCGTCTCGACCGGCAGGGACGAGCGGACGAGCAGGGTCGCGAACGCCCAGCCGCGTTGGTTTAGTGACGCATAAACTTGATAGGGCATCTCGACGTTGAGACCGTCGCGCGGCACGTCGCCGACAACGCCGATCACTTCGAGCGACTGCGGATTTGGTTGCGTGCGGCTCGGTGGAAGCACCAGCCGTTTTCCGATTGGATCTTCGTTGGGAAAGAATTTCTTCGCCGCCGACTGGCTCAACACGATCACCCAGGGCGCTTGGACATTATCGGTTTCAGCAAAGGTCCGGCCCGCCAGGAGCGGAATATTCAGCGTCGCAAAATAAGAAGGACTGACCGAGTCGTAGTAAGCCGGTGGCAATTTATTTTCGTCGCTCGACGAGCCGTAAACCAGGAAGTTGGCCGGGATTCCCCACATGAACGGCATGGTCTGGGTGAACGCGACCGATTCCACGCCAGGAACGCTGCTCACCCGTTCGAGAATCTGGCGGAGATAATCGATTCGCTTGGGGTTCGTGTCGTAACGCGTGGGCGCTGGCGTGATGACCATGCTCAGCGTGTTCTTGATTTGAATGCCGGGGTTCACCCGCGTGATCGCGGCGAAACTTTTCAAGACGAGCCCCGCGCAGACCAGCAGCACCATCGTCAGCGCGATCTGCGCGATGACGAGCGCGCCGCGAAGCCGAACCGACTGGAGACCCGCGGAGCCCTTGCTGCCGTCGCGCAACGAATCGATCGCGTCGATCCGCGTCGCATGCCACGCCGGGAAAAGGCCGAAGACGATTCCCGTTAGTACCGCCGTCACGCCGGTGACCAGCAGCACGGTCGTGTTGAGCGCGATCTCATCGCTGCGCGGAATCCAATCGCGCGCCAGACTCGCGAGGAGCACATCCAGTCCCCAACTGGCGAGCAAAACCCCGGCGATCCCACCGGCGGCAACCAGCAACAACGATTCGATCAACTGTCCGCGCGCAATGGTGGCGCGACTCGCGCCCAGAGCGAGACGGATCGCAACCTCGCGCTGCCGGGTCGACGCGCGGACAAATTGCAGGCCGGCGACATTGGCGCAGGTGATGAGGAGCACGACCAGCGCAGCGCCCACGACGAGGAGTAAACCTTCGCGGTAATTGCCGACGACCAGGTCGCGCAGCGGCGTCAAATTGAAGTCCCAACCTTTGTAGAATTTCGGATCGCTCTGCGCGAGCCGCGAGGCGATCGTGGCCAGCTCCGCCTGCACGCTGGACATCGGCACGCCAGCCTTGACGCGCCCGATAACGCCCCAGAAGCGCGCGGTCGCCACAAAGTTTTCGCCGCCTTCGTTCGGAAAGACGCGCCATTCGGATGCGATGTTGAACGGATCCTTGAAAGTGCGCGGCATCACGCCGATGACCTCGTGCGGCACGTCATCAAGCGTGATGGTCTCGCCGACGAGTTCGCGACGGCCGCCGAACTGTTTTTGCCAGAAATCGTAACTCAGCAGGACGGTCGGCTTGGCGTTGGCCGCCGCGTCTTCCCGCGTAAAGGTGCGACCGATAAACGCCTTTTCGCCGAGGACCTGGAAAAAATCCTGCGTGACCAGGCTTCCGGTGACCGACGTCGGTTTCTCGACGCGCGTTAGATTGTCGTAATTGTAGCGATAGGCCGCGATGCTTTCGAATGAGGTCACCTGCTTCTCGACGTCACGGAAACCAGCGGGCGCGAAGGCCTGTCCTTTCAGGTTCTCTTGCAGATTGCGCGATTGCACCGCGACGAGGCGATCGGCGTCGGGAAATGGAAGCGGCGAGAGGAGGACGGCGTTGACGACGGTAAAGATCGCGGTGTTCGCGCCGATGCCGAGAGCGAGGGTGAGCACGGCGACAAAAGTGAATCCCGGCGATTTCCGAAGCTGGCGAAATGCGTAACGGAGCGTGTTCATTTCATTCCTCTCTCATTCCGATCGAAGAGCAATCATGGGATCGATTTTTGCGGCGCGTCGCGCGGGCAACCAAAGAGACGCCAGACCGATGGCGAGAAGAACGCCAGCTGTGGCGAGAAGCGTGAGTGGATCGTACGGCGAAACGTGATAGAGCAAACCGGCGATCAACCGGCCAACACCGAGCGCTCCGAGCAGACCGAGCCCTACTCCAATTAAAAGCGGAACGGCGCCTTGTCGTAAAACCAGGAAAACGAGATGGCGTTGCAACGCGCCGAGAGCCATCCGAACTCCGAGCTCGCGTTGGCGCGCCGCCATGGCGTGAGCGACGACGCCGTGCAATCCGAGACAGGCGAGCAACAACGCGACCGCCGCAAAGAAAGCAACCAGCCGCGAATAGAGCACCCGCGTCCCGTGATCCGCTGCGATCATTTTTTCCATCGTGTCCACGGCGTAAACCGGCACGTTCGGATCGACGGTCGCGACCGCTTCGCGCGCGCTTCGTTCCAGGCTCAACGGCGCGACCTCGGTGCGGAGAAGAAAATTCATCTCGTTAGCCCCGTGTTGCGACTGCGGCAGATAGCCCTGGTAATAATCGGAAGGGTCGCCATCGATTCCGTAGAGCGCCAGCGTCGGCACAACGCCGATGACTTGGTCCCCGCGGTCGCCCGGCATGCGATTCACGGCGCGCCCGCGATAAATAATTTTTCCGATCGGATCTTCACCGGGCCAGATCGCTTTCGCCATCCGCTCGTCGATGACGATTTTCGGGGTGGTCGCGAGCAAATCGGTCGAATTGAAATTGCGCCCGCGCAAAATCGGGAGACCCAGCGTGGGAAAATAATCGGTGTCGATCACGCCCATCTCCATGGCGGGCTCGGTTCCGGGATTGAAAGGGGCGCGACCGGCGACGTCGAAGAAGGTCGACCACTGGGTGCGCAATGGCAGGCTGTAGTTGAAGCCGACCGAACGAACGCCGGGCAAAGTCTGGAGCCGCGTTTTCACCGCTTTAAAGAACGCGATCCGTTTCTCCTGCGTCTCGTACGGAGCTGACTCGGGCACGCCGACTGTGAAGACGAGCAGGTTGCGCGGATCGAATCCGAACGCAAATTTTTGAATCTCCGCGAGACTGCGGGCGAATAATCCAGCGCCCGCGATCAACAACACGGTGAGCGCGACCTGGCTCGCGACCATGATCTGGCGCGCCAATTGGGAAGATGAACCGACCGCGCCTTTGCTCGCGCCTTGCAACGCTTCCCGCAGATCGACCCGCGCGGCGCGCAAGGCCGGCCACAATCCGAAAAACAATCCGGTCGTCACGGTGGCGGCGAGCGAAAAGAGAAGGACCGGAAAATTGATCGACAGATTTTGGAACCGCGGCGTCGCGGGACTAAAGGCCTTGATCGTCTCCAGCGACCAGAACGAAAGCAATACGCCCAGTCCGCCGCCGATCAGGAAGAGCAAAAGATTTTCGACCAGGACCTGGCGAATCAACTGAGCGCGCGAAGAGCCGAGCGCGGCCCGGAGCGAAAATTCCTGGGTGCGTCCGAGCGTGCGCGCCAATTGCAAGCTGCCGACATTCGCGCACGCGATCGCGAGGAGCAGACCGACCGCGCCCATCAGCATCCAGAGCGCCTGGCGATAATCGGCCACGAGCGCGTCGAGCAACGGCGTGGCCATGGGCAAAGTCTCCGCGCAATCGTTCGGATATTGTTTCTGCAAACTCAGGCCGATCTGGCGGAGATCGGCGCGCGCCTGTTCCAGAGTTACACCCGGCTTGAGACGGCCGTAGCCGTAAAGTCCCGGCTGATTGCCTCTCTTCTGCCAGCTCGGGTCGTTTGAGAAGGGCGTGATCGGCGCCCAGAACTCCGCTCTTGTCGGCGTGATTACGTCGTTCGGGAGAACGCCGACGATCGTGTAGGGCTCGCTATCGAGCGTGATTGATTTTCCCAAAACGTCGGGCGCAGCCGCGAACTTGCGGCGCCAGAGCGATTCGCGAATCACGACGACTTTGCCGGCGCCGACGCGATCTTCCTCGGCGTTGAACGGACGGCCGAGGAGAGGGTTCACACCGAAAACGGCAAAGAACTGTTGCGAAACCAGACCGCCCCGAATTTTTTCTGCGGCGCCCATGCCCGAGAGGGTGACCTCGCCGCGCTGCACGATGGCGAGCGCCGCGAAGGAACGATTGTCGCGCTCAACGTCCTCGAAATTCGGCCACGAAAACGGAATCCGCAGCGTGCCTTTATATTGCTGCTGAACGACGAGAAGCTGTTCCGGCTGCGGATACGGCAATGGGCGCAAGAGCACGCTTTCGACGAGCGAAAAGATGCTCGTGCACGCGCCGATCCCGATCGCCAGAGTCAGGATCGCGACGGCCGCGAATCCCGGAGACTTGCGCAATTGGCGAAGGGCGAAGCGAAGATTATTCATGCGCGTCTCTTGTCACACGTCACTGGTCACTGTTTTTGTTCATTCGGCGCGCAGGGTGATCATGGGATTGACTCGAGAAGCGCGGCGCGCGGGAACCCAACACGCGAACAACGCCGCGCACCCCAAAACGAGCGAGACCGAGCCGTAGATCAGCGGATCATTTACACTCACGCCGAAAAGCAAACTCCGGATCACCCGGGAAAACGCGAAGGCCCCGGCGAATCCCAGCAGCAAACCGCATCCGAGCAGGCGCATCCCCTGGCCAACCATCATCGTGCGGATTTGCGCCGGCATCGCGCCGAGAGCGAGCCGGACCCCGATCTCGCGCATGCGGCGCAAACCATTGAAGGACATCACACCGTAGAGACCGACGATCGCGAGCGTCAACGCCAGCATTGCAAAACAGACAAGCAGGAAACTCATTAACCGCGGCGTGGCCCACGTTTCCTCCACGCGCTCCTGCATCGTCTTGAATTCGAAGGCCGGTTGCGCCGGATCGAGCGAAGCGACGATGTCGCGCACCGGTTTCTCGAGCGCTTTCGGCGAAAGCGTTGTGCGCAGAAGAACGACCAGCCCCGTCTGCGGTTGCTGCGTCATCGGCAGATAAGCCTGGGGCAAAATGGTCGTTTCCTCAAAGCCGTAGACCTTCAGGTGCGGTGCGACGCCAACAATGAGGCGATATTCCTTCTCGCCTTTCTCACCTGTGTGCATCTGGAGCCGTTTGCCGACCGCGTCCTGTCCTGGGAAATAGCGGTCGGCCAGGAGCTGATCGACGATGATAACCGGCGGCTGGTCCTTCGTGTCACGCGCCTCGAAAGCGCGCCCGCGGAGCAAGGGCGTCCGCATGGTTTCGAAGTAGTTGGCCGTCACTACATTCATCTCCGTGGAGGGCGACTTGCCCGGCGGCGGTTCCGGCGCGCCTTCCGGGACGAACGAGGTCTGCCATCCGGTCATGAGCGGTGGATTGGAAGCGATGGCCGCGTTCTGCACGCCGGGGAGTGCGGAGAGTCTCTCGAGCAACGCCGCGTTAAAACTCGCGAGCTTCGCCGCATCCTCATAGGTTGGTGACGGCAGATCGACCCGTGCCGAAAGCAGGAGGTGCGGATCGAAACCGAGCCCCAGTCCCCTGGCGTTGGCGAAGCTCTTCAGCACCAAACCGGCGGCGCTCAACAGCATCAGAGTGAGCGCGACTTCGACAATCACGAGCAGATCGCGCGAGCGACGCGCGCCCACGGAATCGGAGCTGCCGCGCCCACTGGATTTGAGAGCCAGTTGAATATCGGCGCGCGACACGTGCCACGCCGGCCAGAGACCGAAGAGAACGCTCGTCCCGATCGAGAGTGCAAGGCTGAAAAGCAGGACCCACCCGTTGAGCGATAGATTTTGAAAACGCGGGACGCCGGGCGGCGAAAGGGCAACGAGAATGTCGCGGCCCCAGGCGGCGAGACAAAGTCCAAGCAGACCGCCGGCGAGTGCCAGGACGAAGCTCTCGATCAAAAGCTGGCGAATGATTTGCCAGCGCGATGCACCTACCGCTGCCCGGACCGCGAATTCCTGGGCGCGCGCGGCGCCGCGGGCCGCGAGCAGGTTGGCGAGATTGGCGCAAGCGATCAACAGCACCAGGGCAACAGCTTGGAACAGCAACTTCAGGCTGTCGCGGTAATCTCCTACCTGGTTCTCGAGCAGCGGCTTCACCGTCACGCTCACTGCCGAATTCGAAGCCGGATATTGTTTCGAGAGCCGGGCGGCA
>DATILK010000376.1:0-3884 GCA_035476555.1 Chthoniobacterales bacterium
ATCATGATGGCGTCTTCGAAGTTGTAACCGTTCCACGGCATGAACGCGACGAGCACGTTCCGTCCGAGCGCAAGCTCGCCCTGGTCCGTGTTGGGTCCGTCGGCGATGACCTGGCCGCGCTTTACATGCTGGCCTTTTTTCACGATCGGCTTTTGGTTCACGCACGTACCCGCATTCGAGCGCATGAATTTGCGCAGCTCGTAAACGTGAATGCCTTCCTCGAGATCGGTCTTCAGCTTGCGTTTGCCCTCCGGCATGTGGCCATCCTTCGTCACCACGATCTGGTCCGCCGTAACCGACGCCACTTTGCCCGCTTCAGTTGCAATCAGAACCGCATGCGAATCGCGCGCGACCTTGCCTTCCAAACCGGTGCCGACGAGCGGCGATTCCGAGACGATCAGCGGCACGCCCTGGCGTTGCATGTTCGAACCCATGAGCGCGCGGTTCGCGTCATCATGTTCGAGGAACGGGATCAGACCCGCCGCCACCGAAACGAGCTGCTTCGGCGAGACATCCATGTAATGGACCTTTGACGGCTCGACTTCCAAAAAGTCGCCGCGATAACGGACTGAAACTTTTTCGCCGGTGAAATGTCCTTTCGCGTCCATCGGCGCATTCGCCTGGGCCACCAGGAAATTCTCCTCGCGATCGCCGGTGAGATAATCGATCTGATCGGTCACGCGGCCCTTTTCCACCTTGCGGTAGGGCGTTTCGATAAACCCGAATTCGTTGATTCGCGCGAACGTGCTCATCGAGCTGATGAGACCGATGTTCGGACCTTCCGGCGTTTCGATCGGACAAATGCGTCCGTAATGCGACGGATGAACGTCGCGGACTTCGAATCCCGCGCGGTCGCGCGAGAGGCCGCCCGGCCCGAGAGCCGAGAGACGGCGCTTGTGCGTCAATTCCGCGAGCGGGTTCGTCTGGTCCATGAACTGCGAGAGCTGCGAACGACCGAAGAAATCGCGAATCACCGCGCTGAGCGCCTTTGGGTTGATCAACTTCTGCGGCGTCATGCCGTCGATGTTGATGTCGAACAACGTCATGCGCTCTTTCACGAGACGTTCCGTGCGTGCGAGACCGACGCGGCATTGGTTCGCGAGCAATTCGCCCACGGTCCGGACGCGACGGCTGCCGAGGTGATCGATGTCATCCAGCGTGCCTTCGCCGCGGCGCAAATTGATCAGATACTTAATCGCGCCAATGAAATCCTTGTCCGTCACGATGCGCTCGCCGAGATCGACGTCGATGCCCAGCTTCTGGTTGATCTTGTAACGGCCAACGCGACCGAGATCGTATTTCTTCGGATCGAAAAAGAGCCGCTTCAGGAGCGCCTTCGCGTTCGCGACTGTCGGCGGATCGCCGGGGCGCAGCTTGCGATAGATGTCCTTGAGCGCTTCTTCCTGGTCGTGCGCCGGATCTTTTTTCAGCGCCTTCACGACGGTGTCGTCGTGGGAAATGTCGATCACCTTCACGTCCTTGTGACCGAGTCCCATGATCTGGCGAACGGTCGCCGCGGTGAGCGGCTCGAATGCGCGCGCGACGGTCACTTCGCCGTCGAGCACGTCGGCAATGAGAACTTTCGTCGCGAGTTCTTCTTCACCGAGCTTCTCGCTCAGCTTCAGCGTCTCGATGTTGTAGAAAAGCTTGATGACTTCCTCGTCCGGGCCGTAGCCGAGCGCGCGAAGAAAAGTCGTCGCCAAAAACTTCCGCCGGCGTTTGCGCCGATCGAGATAGATGTAAAGCAGGTCGCTCGTGTCGAATTGCACTTCGATCCACGAACCGCGGTCCGGAATGATCCGGAAGCTATAGAGCACTTTGCCGTTCAAGTGGATTGACGACTCGAACGCGATGCCCGGCGAGCGATGGAGCTGCGAAACGACGACGCGCTCCGCTCCGTTAATGACGAACGTGCCCTGCGGCGTCATGAGCGGAATTTCGCCCATGTAAACTTTTTCTTCCTTGGTCCCCTTCTCCTCGCGGAGCTGGAACGTTACGTGGAGCGGTGCGCTAAAAGTCTGCCCTTCACGCTGTGCCTCGAGCGCCGTCAGCTTCGGCTCGCCGATTTCGTAATGGGAAAAATCCAGGGTCGCTTTTTCGTCGTAGCTCTCGATCGGGAACACCTCCTTGAACACCGCCTGGAGCCCGGAATTTTTCCGTTTCGAGAATGGGACGTCTTTCTGGAGAAAATCGACGTAGGAGTTTAGTTGAACCTCGATGAGGTTTGGAGGCTCGATGCCTTCCTTGATGGTTCCGAAGTAAATGCGTTCCTGAGTGCGTTCCGACATAAATTACTGGGCCAATCTCCGCGGTTGTTAACGACACCCCGGCCACGGTAACCGGGATGGCGAATGACAGCTCACGCTTTCAAGCCGCGAGCAAGAAGCGCAAAAATAGCAGCAAATCGGGGGCCGTCAAATTGCGACGCCACCGTTTTGTTGCCTCGTTAAATTTTGTCCGTCAGTTGCGAGTTTGAAAATATTCCGACTGCTCTAACGCTAAAAGTTCTGACACAGCGGCCAAAGCCGCGCAAGCCTTTTTTCCGCCTCGCTCGGAGGGACGCGCTTCCGCGCGCCCCGTCAATTCCGAGCGAACAGCGAGTAACGCATCCCGCGTTACTTGATCTCGACCTTCGCGCCGGCCGCTTCGATCTTTTTCTTGATCTCTTCGGCTTCCGCTTTGGTCACGCCTTCCTTGATCGTCTTGGGAGCGCCTTCGACGAGCGCCTTGGCTTCCGCCAGGCCGAGGCCCGGCACCGCGCCACGCACTTCCTTGATCACGCCGATTTTGTTCGCGCCCATTTCCTTCAGGATGACTTCGAACGCGGTCTTCTCTTCCGCTGCCGCCGGAGCCGCTCCGCCTGCGCCCGCTGAAGGAGCCGCGACCGCCGCCACTGGCGCCGCCGCACTTACGCCCCATTTTTCTTCGAGCTGCTTCACCAGTCCAGCAATCTCGAGAACGGTCAGGCCGCTGAGTTGCTCCACGATTGCATTTGTATCTGCCATTTTATTTTCCTCTCATGCGCCGCCTTCGGAAGCTTCCGAAGAATTACGTCCCGCAGCCGCGGAACCGGACGTTGTTTTTGGTTGCTCGCTCAGCCAATTGCGGCGTCGCGAAATTTTCGGTTAGCCAGCCGTTTCGCCAGCGGGTTTTTCTCCTGTGGTTGATTCTGTTGCGGGCGCAGCTTCCGGCGCCGGTGCTGCGGGCGTTTCGGCTGCCGCTGGTGCGGGCGCCTCTTCTGTCTTCGCTTCCGCAACGGGTGCCGCCTCGCCTTTGTCGCCCTTCGCTTTCAGCAATCGAGCGAACGCCGCTGCCGGCTCGTTCAAAATTCGAACCAAACGCGTCGCCGGCGTCTGCAACAACCCGAGCAGCTGCGCCAACAGGATCTCGCGCGACGGAAGTTCGGCCAGCGCCTCGACATCCGACGTCGACATCACTGCCTTGTTCACCACGCCGATCTTCAGCGTTGCGATTTTAAATTCAGCCGCGAATGCTTTCAGGATTTTCGCGATCGGCGCGACATCGTTCTGACCCATCACGATCGCGGTCTGCCCCGTCAGTTTGTCACCGACATCCGGCATTCCCGAGTCCGCCATCGCGCGCTTCAAAAAGCTATTTTTCACGACGCGCACTTCCGCGCCCGCCGGAGCGAGCCGATTCCGCAGCTCGCCGAACTGGTCCACCTTCATCTGCTTGTAATCGGTCACGAGCAGGAACGGCGAACGGTTGAGCTTCTCCGAAAGATCCGAAACGATTGACGCTTTTTCTGGTCTCATGGCGATTGGCTCCCGTTAGAAAGTTAAATACGGCGATGGATCGACGTGCACCCCGGGCGACATCGTCGCGCTCAGCGTCATTCCTTCCACGAACCGGCCTTTCGCCGT
>DATILK010000377.1:0-2830 GCA_035476555.1 Chthoniobacterales bacterium
CACCGCGCAAAAAGCTTAAGGCTTCGGAGTTGCGGTCGCAGAAGGCGACGTCGATACGCTCGCGACGGGACTCGGACTTGGCACAGCTACGAGCGGCAGCTTCAACCCATTCAGATCCGGATTGCTGAGCACGAAAGTTCCTTGGCGTTCATCGACTCTCGCAAACCACATTCCTTGTCCGGCCGATGCGCCGACGACCAGCTTGTGCATCGCTTTGTCATCCGGCGACGTCGTGAACGCGATCGCGACCTGCGGTTTATCGAATCCGTGCGCGGGCGTGGTCGCGCCAGTCCAGCGGACCGCGCGCAACGCCGTCAATGTATTGAGCAGCGACTGAACGTTCACCGTGTTGATCGGTTCGCTGCCCTTTACCCACGTCCATTCTTTCTTGTCGTTGCGCACCAGCGCAAATTCACGATCGGTCGTTACCATTAATTTGTGAACCTCGTCCGGCTTGAACCGGAAAATCGCGAGGTCCTGCCATTGCAACGGGTCGGCAAAAACATTGTCGAGCAAACTCCGGCGCACCGCGACGATGAACGGTTCTTCGCCGAGCCGCGCGAAAACATTGTCGCCATCGACTTTTCCGAACGCGATCGTCGCAAACGGCTGCTCGCCTGCCGTGCTCTTAGGCGTGTTCTCCGAGGCGAACGAGCTGAACGTCATTTGCAGCTGCGGCTTGTCCAATCCGTATTTCGGCAAGTCCGACGCGACGTCTTCGACGAATTTTGTGACCTGCTCGACCTTCAACAGATCCAGCATCCGATTCACTTCGCCGGAATTTGCCGGTTGATTATTTTTGTTCGCGATCGTCCAGTTCTCGTCTTTTCGCGCCAGCACGGTTTTGCCTTTGCCCGGCGCGTCGATCGTGATCCGGTCGAGAATATTCGTGTCGATCCGGACGAGATGGCGATCGCGCAAATCCGCCGGTTTCAGCGCGAGAATTTCCTCGATCTTTTTCGGCAACGTGTAAACCGCATTCCGCGCCGTGAAGCGCACGTAAACCTGGTCCTTGTCCTTCTCGGCCGCTCCGGCCGGACCGCCGATCTGGAGCGTCTGTCCGGTTTTGTCGTCAACCGCAAAGAGCGTCACAGAGCCGCGCGGCTCGGCGAGTCCGTAAGGCCGCAGGTCGCCGCGATCTTCCGCCACGAATTGCTGGATTTGCGCTGTCGTGATTTGCGCGAGCAAATCGTTGATCTTCTGGTCGTCGCCGCGCGCCCGGAGCGGTTTCACGATTTCCCAATGGTCCGCCTTTTTTTCCAATTCCATTTCGCCGGCCGCCGTTTTGACGAGTGCGCGCATCACTTGAGCAGTCGTTAGGTCGGTCAGTTTCTTGTCGCGAAAATCCTCCGGCTTCTTCGCGATATCGTTGCGGACGGATTGGGCGGCAATCACCACGTCGCCGTTGTCGCCGGCCCGCACATACATTTTGCCCTGAAGCGCGGCGTCGTTGCCGAAGGTAATTTCCGGCGGCGCATCTCTACCGAGCAGCTTCAGCTTCAGTTTCCCTTTGCTCAGCCCGTAGCCATCGAGCACCGCTTTGTTTTTCGCGATTTCATTCGCCGGGATCGAATCGAATCTCTGCCAGCCATCGAGATCGTTGATGAGATTCTGAACGGCGCCACCGTCGGCCTGGTCCTTAAAAGGCGCTTCGATCCGCCATTTCAGGTCCTGCTTTTTCAGCTCGATCCGATCGTCGCCGTTTTGAATCACGATGCCTTCAAGCGTCTCGCGTTCGAAGTTAATGACGTTGCCGGCCTGGCGATTCGCTTCGTCGGTGTTCGGCCGTTTGCTCTCGTAATATTTTATGTAAAGCCCGACCGCGACGGCCAGGGCCAATAAAATTATCGTCGTCTTAGTTTTCATCGTCCTGCCATGAACCGCTCGTTAGGCCCGCCGATACCACCAGACACCGAACCCGAGCACCGCCGGAATCAACGGCAGCAGGACGAGAATTAGCCACCGCAGACTGCGCATCGAGTTTTCGTCCAGGCTGAACGTCACCGTCTGCGGCACCTTCGGCGCAATGCCGATCAACTGTTCGCGGCTGAGGAGCCAGTTGATGCTGCCCGACATGAAATCGAGCGCCTGTTGGTCCTGCGTGATCGAGGTGTCCTGGATGAAACTCGCGTTCGTCACCACGACCATGCGCGCGGAATTTGTCTGGACGCGCTCGTCCGCGCTTCCGCCTTTTTCGATCGACGCCCCGACGATCAGTGGCGTGTTCGGATTCGCGGCCGCGTCCGCCTGGAGTTTTGCTTCATCGGTCGAATTGTAATCCTTCTCGGCCCAATAACCTTTTTCCGCCTGGATCAACGGTTGCAGCTTCACGTTCGCCGCCTGCACCCGTTCCCGTTCCAGGGTCAACGAGGAAGTGCCGCCGACAAAAATTCCTCGCACGTCCGCGAGTTTTTTTGTGATCGCGCTGTCGGGCAAAAATCGGCCGATCACGTCGCGGACCCGCGCCATTTCCTCGATGCCGGTTTTGACGACCGCCATCAGCCGATCGTCATTCACTTTCACGCCGAGCTCGTTGAGAAATGCGAGTAGCTTCGGCGTTTTCGCCGAGGGATCGAGGAGCAACAGGATCCGTCCCTGTTTGTCCCAGAAATCGCGGAGCAGTTTCATCTCGCGATCGGAAAAATCGTATTGCGGCCCGACGATCGCGATCGTTTTGATATCCGCGGGAATTGCCGGGACCTCGAATAAATTCAGGTCCTGGAACTTGATGTTCTCGTTCTCGATCACGGTTTTAACGAGGGAAAGGGGCGAGCGCGTCCCCGGTTCGGGCGCCATCGAGGGTGACAAGGTCGCCGGCGCGTCCGCGATC
>DATILK010000378.1:0-3556 GCA_035476555.1 Chthoniobacterales bacterium
CCTGTAAGTCCTGTCCAAATCTCTGCGGAACGATTCGCTTCACACTCATGAAATCCTTCGTCCTTTCAAGTTTGTTCGGTGCGTTCCTCGTCAATTCGGCAATTGCCGATCCGCCGCGTACGCTCAAGCCGGAAGATTTCGCGCAATTTCGCGAGGTCGATGAGCCGAATATTTCGCCGGACGGCAACTGGATCGCGTACGTGGTCAAGGTTGCCGACATGGAAAAGGACAAGCGCCCCGGCAACCTCTGGCTCGCGAAATGGGACGGCTCGGAAAATCGCGCTCTCACTTTCGGGAACAAAGGTCAGAAACATCCGCGCTGGAGTCCCGACGGAAAATGGATCGGATTTCTTTCCGGGCGCGAGGACGACAACGAGGAGGATCAACTTTGGCTGCTACCGATTGGCGGTGGCGAAGCCGAAAAGATCACCACGGTGAAAGGCGGCGTCGATGATTTCGCGTGGGCGCCCGATTCGAAACGGATTGCGCTCGTCGTGCACGATCCTGATCCGCGCGAACCGGAGAAAAAAGAAAAGGAAAAGAAGACCGTGCCGCCGCTTGTGATCGATCGTCTGTTTTTTAAGAAGGACATCGACGGTTACCTGACGGCGCGCTATTCGCATCTTCAGTTGCTCGATCTCGCAACGCGAAAGGCCGAGCCGCTCACTTCCGGCAAGCACGACGATGTTTGGCCGGCGTGGTCGCCGGACGGAAAAGAGATCGCATTCGTCACGAAGCGTGGCGACGATCCGGATCGAACCGAGAATTGGGATGTGTGGGTGATCGCAGCCGAGGTTGGCGGAAAAGAGCGCCAGCTTACAACTTCGCCCGAAGCAGACCCGGATCCGAATTGGGACAGCGCGCCGGCGTGGAGTCCGGATGGGAAATGGATCGCTTACATTCATGGCGCCGATCCGAAGAAGATCGAATACGGCGTGCATTCGCTCGCAATTATTCCAGCAGCGGGCGGAGAGTCGAAAATCCTGACGGAGAAGCTGGATCGAAATGTTGTGCAGCCGCATTGGGCGCCGGACGGCAAATCTGTCTTTGCCGTCGTTGAAGATGACGGCGCGGAACAACTGGTTCGTGTCCCGGTCGACGGCGGATCGCCCCAACCAATAACGACCGGACGTCGAAAAGTGACGGCGTACGATTTAAGTCGCGACAGCAAAATAATCGTGCGCGCGAGCACGCCGGATCGGCCCTACGAGATCTTTGCCGTCGAGAAGGACAAACTGCGCGACGTCACGAAACAGACCGAGACGTTCATGAAGGATCTGCGAATCGCGCGAGTCGACGAAACAAAATTCAAGAGCGCCGACGGCACCGAGATCCGCGGCTTCATCATGAATCCGCTCGACTCGATGGCCGGAACGAAGCCGCCGGCGTTGCTTCGTCCCCACGGCGGGCCACAATCGCAATACGCCTGCGAATTTAATTTCGAAGCGCAACTGTTCGCGGCGAATGGTTACTCTGTCATCATGCCGAATCCGCGCGGCTCGACCGGCCGCGGCGAGAAATTCGCCATGGGAATTTATGCGGACTGGGGGCACCGCGATGTCGAGGACGATCTCGCAGCGGTCGATGACGCGGTCGCGCGCGGTGCGGCCGATCCCGATCGCCTCGGTGTCGGCGGCTGGAGTTATGGTGGGATCTCAACGAATTATCTCATCGCCTCGACCACGCGATTCAAAGCAGCGACGAGCGGCGCTTCAATCTCGAACGTGCTCGCCGGTTACGGCACCGACCAATACATTTCTGATTACGAGAACGAGCTCGGGGTTCCCTGGAAGAATGCAGAGACCTGGATGCGAATTTCCTATCCGTTTCTGCACGCCGACAAAATCAAGACGCCAACGCTCTTCCTTTGCGGCGAAGCGGATTTCAACGTGCCGTTGCTGAACAGCGAGCAAATGTATGAAGCGCTGCGCAGCCAGGGCGTGGCGTCGGAGCTCGTGATTTATCCCGGGCAAAACCACGGACTGCGGAAACCGAGTTACATCATCGACCGATGGAAGCGCTACGTCGATTGGTACGCGAAGTGGATCACGCCGCACAAACCGGCAGCGCCATGAGAAATCAGAAAGTCGCGTTAGTAACCGGAGCGAACAAAGGGATCGGCTTTGAAGTTGTCAGAGAACTGGCGCGCCTGGGCCTTCGTGTCTTTCTTGGCGCAAGAAATTCCAAAGCCGGTCGCGCCGCGGCGGAAAAACTGAGCAAGGAAGGCGACGTTACTTTTCTCGAGATCGACATCTCGGATGCCGACAGCATTCGGCGCGCGGCCGAAGAGCTAAGCAAAGATGCGGATCGGCTCGACGTTCTCGTCAACAACGCCGGCATTCTGCTCGACGAGGACAAGAGCGCGCTCACGATAACGCCGGGGATTTTTGAAACGACGCTGCGCACGAACACGCTCGGACCTTGGCTGGTGGCCCAGGCATTCGTGCCGTTGCTGAAGAAGAGCGCCGAACCGCGCATCGTTAACGTTTCCAGCGGCGGCGGCCAGCTCGATGGCGGCGCGGATGGTTGGGCGCCCGGTTACTGCGTTTCAAAAACGGCGCTGAATGGTGTCACGGTTCAACTCGCCGCCGCCCTGCCGCAATTCGCCGTGAACAGCGTTTGTCCCGGCTGGGTTCGGACCGACATGGGCGGCGAGAACGCGACCCGTTCCGTTGCGGAAGGCGCCGCTACTATTGTCTGGCTCGCCACCGACGCGCCGCACGATCTCAGTGGCAAGTTCGTGAAGGATCGGAAAGTGATTCCGTGGTGATTTAGTCTGCCGACACTACGAAGCGATTTCCCTCGCTGTCTTTAAACATCGCGTAGGTGCCCCACGGCTGCTTCTGCGGTGGTCCCTCAAACTCGACGCCACGGCTCTTCAACTCTTCGTAGGTCTGCTGAATATCGTCGCAGGTGTATGACATGTTCATAAAACTGCCGATTCGCTTTTCGTCGCCCTCTGCGGTGAAGAGCACAACGCGCGTCTCCGCTTTCGGCACCCGCAGCTCGATCCAGCGCTGTTTCTCATCGAACGGCTGATCGGTGATGATGGTGAACCCGAGTTTCTCCGTGTAAAAGTCCAACGCCCGGTTTTGATCCGCGACTGGAATGCTGACGAACTTAACTTGTTTGATCATGACGAGCCGATCTTAAGTCTGCCTCGTCTCGACCGTCCAGCCGCGCCGCTCGATTCAGCGCAGAAACCGCTGTCCGTTTATCGGTATAGCAGCGGTTTTCACTTCTTAATTCTTCCTTCTTCCTTCTTACTTTCCTCGTGCCTCGTTTCCGCGAAACGATTCCCATCGACGATTACGTGCTCGATGTCCTCATGCGCGACATCGTCGGCCACGATCGCCAACCGGCGGCGTACCTCGTTTATGTCTCTCTCTACGGAAAGGCGGTGCGCAAAAAATGGAAACCGGTCGCGGCCAGCTTGCGATCGCTCGCCGAAGAAACCGGTCTCTCGAAAAGCGCCGTCCAAACCGCGCTCGAACGTTTGCGACGTCGCAAACTCATCGAAACGACGAGCGATCACGCCACCGCCGTGCCGGCGCAA
>DATILK010000379.1:0-2480 GCA_035476555.1 Chthoniobacterales bacterium
ACTCAGCCGGCGTCGCGATCGACGCGATCCGCTGCGCCAAGCTCGCGCTCGACCGCAAACAGGGCGGCGTTCTTCATTCCGCCTCCGCCTATTTCTCGAAGCATCCGCCACAGCAGATGACCGACGACGAAGCCTACCAGAGCGTCGAAGACTTCATCGCCGGCAAGCGCGCGAGCTGATTTCTGTAGCCGTCGCCCTGTGGGCGACGTGAGCGAGCGCGTAAAAAGCTTATACCGGCGCGTCCCATAGGGACGCGGCTACAGAAAACTGATCTACCGGCAACGCCCGCAACCGTTCCCATTCCGCCTCCAACTCGCCGGCGCCGTATCTGCAAAACTTTCCGGTCGCGGTCGCGAAAATGCCCGCATCGATTTCGCACTTCGTGATTTCGCCAAGTGCTTTCCAGTAGGCTGCGAGCTGCGGCCGGTAACGCCGCCGCAATTGTTCTTCCTCGCCTTTTTCGACCCGGTTGGTTTTCCAGTCGACCAATAAACAGCGATTGGCGTCGGGATCGATCGCGAGCAAATCGATGAATCCTTCCAGGCAACCGTGGTCGTCGATCTTCCACGCGAAAGGAAATTCGGAATGAACCTTCGTCTCGGCGCGGGCGAGAAATTGTTGCAGGATCGAGTCCGCGCCCAAGGCTTGCCGGACCCGTTTCCATTCCGCGGTCGAACGCCGCTTGTCCGGCGACAAGGGAAGGAGCTGCGCGAAAAGCGCGTCCGCTGCTTCGACGCCTTCTCGCCATGGCATTCGCTGGAAAAGTGAATGCCACCACTGTCCATACACAGTTGCCGGCGTGTCGGGCGTGGACTTCGCGCGAACAGGTTGCTCGCTGGTTTCCGCCGCGCCCTCGCCGATGATCGCCGGATCGTAAGCGCTCGGATTGAATTTGCGCACGAAATCGTTCGCGTGCCGGCGCGCGGTTTGCACCGTTTTGGAATCGAGAGTTGCCAGACCGGACACGGCATCGCCATCTCCGCGGAGCTCTTCGAATTTCGCGGCGGACGTGAGAGAACACGCGTCCGGCATTTCTGCCAGGGCAGCAAACTCCGCCGCGTTTTTCTCCTCTTTCCATAACGTCAATTGCGCTCGGCTGGAAAGCGCCTCTTTCTTTTGGAAAAGCCTGCGGTCCAGGGCGAGGACGAGCGTGTGCCGGGCCCGCGTCGTGGCGACGTAAAGCAACCGCTGCATCTCCTGTTGCTCGGCCAGGGTGCGCGCCTTCTTCAATTCGTCCGTCGGATCTTCCTTGCTCAACGCGACCAGAATTTCCCCGGAGCCCGGCGTCTTGATGAGTGACGGATAACGCGGCGAGGGAAACCGAATGTCGCGGCCGAGGAAGGGCAGGATCACCGCCTGCCATTCCGATCCTTTCGCTTTCTGCGACGTGATGAGTTGAATTCCCTCGACCGCGGAGAGCCGCGCTTCACGCGGCGTTTCAAAGTCGGCGCGCAATTTCTCGGCGAAATCGGTCAACGTCGCGCCTTGCGCTTCGGATTCGGCGGCGAGCGCGAGGAGCGCATCCAGTTCGCCCGCGAGATCGTCGAAGTCTTCCGGCGGCAACGAATTCAGCCGCTCGCGCAATTTCGTTTCGCGAACGAGAATTGTGACCGCGTCGAAAAGCGATTTGCCTTCGAGGTGTTCGCGCGTGTCGGTGAGGGAACGCAGTTGCGAACCGACAATTCCGGCCGTCCGCGGATCGTCGATCCGGAACCGGCTGCCGTCGCCCTCGGCAAATGCAGCCAGGTCCGCGTCCGCGATTCCGAACACTTCGCGCAGCACGCCGACAATTTCGTAGCCGTTGAGCGGCTCGGTCATGATCGTGCAGAGCGCGGTCAACCACGCGTAGGCGGGGCTGTCTGCCTTGATCGCGCTCTCGGATTGCATCGCGACCGGCAGACCGCGCTTTCGTAACGCCCGCGCCATTGTGCGCAGCCACGCTTTGCGCGGACACAAAATCGCGACGTCGCGCCAGGAACCGGCCCGCAATTTTTCCAGTCCGATTGTCTCGATCCAGCGAGCAAGCTGCTCCGCTTCGAGATTCGCTTTTTCGTAATCCTTCAAGTCACTCCGGCCGCCGAGCAATTGTTCCCCAAGCGAGATGCGGATGACCTGCCCGGGCAGAACGTCGGGGCGCGGCTGCAATTCGACAAAGCGGACCTGGCCGCTCTCTTCGTTCAGAACGTCGCGAAACGTCGCATTGATGAAGTCGACCTGCGTTTGGTCGAGGCGAAACGTAACGGAAAAAATCAGCTCTTCGGCGGAGCCGCTTGCGATCAGAGTCTCGTGAACTTTCCGGTAGTTATTAAGATCGGCCCGGTCTCCAAAGATCGACTGCTGGAAATCGCCCACCATGCAAAAATGTCCGGCTCGCGGCGGATCGATCTTCGTTTCCAGCCAATAATCCGCCGCGGCGGATGGCCGCGTAATTTCAAGCAGAACGGAGAACTGCGCCGGATCGGTGTCCTGCGCTTCGTCGA
>DATILK010000380.1:0-6726 GCA_035476555.1 Chthoniobacterales bacterium
TTCGCTGGAGCTGGGAAGGAATTCCGTTCAACTCACGAATCACGGTCCCGGCCGATCTCCGTTATCCCGCCGCGTCCTTCGATCACATTTTTTATCGCGGCGCAGCGCTCGTGAAAGCCTGGGTCGCAAACACATCGCCGCAATCCAGCGATCACCGCGCGGTGAACGCATTATTCAATTTGTAGCGACGGCGCCCTACAAAAATTTTCCGGGATTTAGAATCCCCGCTGGATCGAGCGCGTCCTTGATGGCGAGATGGATTTCGCGCGACACATCGCTGGTCGCTTGCGGCCACCAGCGTTTTTTCGCGAGGCCGATCCCATGCTCGCCGGTAATCACGCCGCCAAACGCCAACACTTGCGCGAACAATTCGTCCAGGGCGCGCTCGGCCCGTTCGCGCACGTCGGCGTCGCGATTGTATCGGTCCGCCATGATGTTGACATGCATGTTGCCATCACCAGCGTGACCGAAACAAGCGATCGGAAATCCGGACCGCTGCGAAAGTCCTTCGGCAAATTCGACCAGCTCCACCAATTTGCTCCGCGGCACGACAATGTCCTGGTTCAATTTCGTCAGCCCAGTCGCGCGCAACGAATTGCTAAACGCGCGTCGCAGCGCCCAGAACCGCTCGCAATCTTCTTCGGTCGTCGCGACGTGCAACGAGACCGTGTGGCAGTCGCTCACCAGCGCACGCAATTTTTCCATTTCCACGAGCACCGTCTCTGCCTGTCCATCGAGCTCGACTAAGAGGTGAGCGTTACCGTTCGGCACATCAGCCGCACCCGAATCGCGCCGCGCCGCTTCCAGCGTGAATGCATCCGCCAGCTCCACCGACGAAGGCAGGAAACCCGCGGCGAAAATTTTCTGCACGGTCGCGGCGGCTTCGCGCATGCTTGCAAACGAGGCGGACAACGTTGCGCGCGCCGGCGGCAACGGCAGCAGTTTCAACGTGATCTCGGTCACCACGCCGAGCATTCCTTCGGAGCCAACGAAAAGACCGATAAGATTGAAACCGGTTTTGTTTTTGTGGACGCGTCCGCCGGTCCGCAGGATTTCGCCGCTCGCCAGCACCACTTCGAGGCCGACCACATAATTTCGCGTCACGCCGTACTTCAAACATCGCGGCCCGCCCGCATTCGTCGCCACGTTCCCACCGAGGCTACAATCTTTCTTGCTCGCCGGATCGGGCGGATAAAAAAGTTTCTGCTCGCGAACGCGGGCCTGGAGTTCGGCCGTGATCACTCCGGGTTCCACGATCGCGATCGCGTCCGCGAAATTGATTTCCTTGATTCGATTCATGCGCGCGAGAGAGAGCGCGATTCCACCGCGGCTCGGTACGCAACCGCCCACGTATCCGAATCCTGAGCCGCGTGCCGTAACCGGAACGTTATTTGCCGACGCAAACTTCAGCAGCTTGCTCACCTGCTCCGTCGATTCCGCGAACACGACGACTTCCGGCGGATTGCTCGCGAACCATTTGTCCGTTGCATGCGCTTCAAGGATTTCCGGCGCATCGGAAACCACATCCGGGCCGAGTAGCTCAGCGAGCTTTTGTTTCACTTGGACTTACCACCCAATCGAAAATCCAAAATCGAAAATGTCGTCACATCCCCATGATCTGGTAGCCGCCATCGGCGTAGATCACCTGCCCGGTAATCGAGGCGGCGCCGTCGCTCGCCAAAAAAACTCCCAGCGCGCCCAGCTCCGCCGTCTCGCAGCTCCGCTTCAACGGCGCGTGCTCCTGGTAATGTTTCAGCATCGCGCTGAATCCACTGATTCCGCGCGCCGCGAGCGTGTTTACCGGCCCAGCCGAAATGCAATTCACCCGGATTTTCTTGGAACCGAGATCGTATGCGAGATAACGGGTCGAAGCTTCGAGGCTCGCCTTCGCCACGCCCATCACGTTGTAGTGCGGCACCACTTTCTCGGCGCCGTAATACGTCATCGCTACGATGCTGCCGCCGTTGGTCATCAGCGGCGCGGCTTCCCGCGCCAGCGCCACCAGCGAATACGCGCTGATGTCGTGCGCCGTTCGAAAAGCTTCCCGTGTCGTGCTGACGAAATCGCCCTCGAGCGCTTCCTTCGGCGCAAAAGCAACGGAGTGGAGCACCAGATCCACGCGGTCCGTCTCGCCGCGCACCTTGCCGAAAAATTCCGCGATATCTTCGTCTCGCGAGACGTCGCACGGCCAGAGCGGCGTCCCCTGCCCGAATTCGCCGACCAACTCCTCGACGTTTTCCTTTAGCCGTTCGCCCTGGTAATTGAAAATCAATTTCGCACCGGCCGCCGCCCAGGCCTGCGCGATCGCCCAGGCAATGCTCCGTTTGTTCGCCACGCCGAAAACCAACCCCACCTTGCCTGCCAAAATCTGATCCGCCATAACGTCGTCACCATACCCACCTTTGGTCCGCCGCAAACTTTGGATCGGATGTCGGCTTCCCGTCCGAAACTCCAACGTTATGATGGCGGCTCATGCGAAACTCTGGTCGCAAGCAGCATGGTTGGATTCTCGCTCGGTTCGCCTTGGGAATTCGTTCACAGTGCGGTAAATGAAAACCTCTTTAGCGAGTCTGCTTATCCTGATTGCCGGAATGGCGTTGGCCAATCCAGCCGAGGTCGCCAAACAAACTCGCGCCTGGCGCACGATCCACGAAAAGGAAATCCTCGCCGAGTTCGCAGAGCTACTCGCTATTCCGGACCTCGCGAGTGACAAGCCGAACATCGAGCGCAATGCAGCCGCAGTTCGCGCGCTGTGCGAGAAGCGCGGGCTGGTCGCTAAACTACTGACGCTCGAGGGCGCGCCGCCCGTTGTCGTCGCCGACCTCACCGTGCCGAATGCGAAACGCACGATCGCGTTCTACGCGCACTACGACGGACAGCCGGTCGATCCATCACAGTGGAAGAGCGATCCGTGGAAACCGGTCATGCGCGATCGCGACGGCAAGGATCTCGATTGGCGGAACGCGAAATCCATCGATCCGGAATCGCGATTGTTCGGTCGTGCCGCGGGCGACGACAAGGCAGCGATCATTGCGATGCTGGCCGCGCTAGACGCGTTGCGCGACGCGCACGTCAGCCCGTCGGTTAATCTCCGCTTCTTTTTCGAAGGCGAAGAGGAAGCCGGTTCGCCTCATCTCGGCGATTATCTGAAAAAATATCCGGAAGTGGCGAAGCCCGACGCGTGGGTCTTCTGCGACGGTCCCGTCCATCAAAGTCGCCGCATGGAACTGGTCTTCGGCGCGCGCGGCAGCGTCGGTCTCGAGCTCACGCTTTACGGTCCGGTCAAAGCGTTGCACGATGGTCATTACGGAAACTGGGTGCCGAACCCGATCGTGCGTCTCACCCATCTCACCGACTCGATGCGCGATGAAAACGGCCGCATCCTAATCAAAGGCTTCTACGACGATGTTCGTCCGATATCGCCCGCCGAAAAAGAAGCGCTCGCGAAAATTCCAGACGTCGAAGCCGATCTTCGCCGCGAATTTCAAATCGCGAACCCGGAAGGAAACGGAAAATCGCTGAACGAATTGATCATGCTGCCCGCCCTGAATTTGCGCGGGATCGAAGCGGGCCATGTTGCCGCGCAGGCAGCTAACCAAATTCCTACCGACGCGCGAGCGTCGATTGATTTTCGCCTGGTGCCCGATGAAACGCCGGAGTCCATCAAGCCTCTGGTCGAACGGCACATCGCGGAACAGGGTTACACAATTGTTCATCAGACGCCGGACGCGGCCACGCGACAAGCAAAGGAGAAAATCATCAAATTGGATTGGGAAGCCGGTTATCCCGCCTCACGCACTCCGCTCGATTTGCCGCTCTCGCGCGAGCTGGCGGAAATCATGACAGCCGCAGGGCATGAGCCAGTCTTATTGCCGACCGCTGGCGGCAGCCTGCCGATTTATCTTTTCCAAACCGCGAGCAAAGCGCCCGTCATCGTTTTCCCGATCGCGAACCACGATGACAATCAGCATGCCGCGAACGAAAACCTTCGTCTCCAGAATCTCTGGGACGGCATCGAGGTCTTCGCCGCGTTTTCCAGCTCGCTAAACGGAGTCAAGAATTAGTAACTGCTCGCCAGACCGCTTCGGTATCGTCGCGCACGAGAGTAGCCTCTTTTCTCTCTATTCCAACTTTATTTTCTTTGACTTACTTTATCTTACTGTGTAATACTATTTCTCATGAGTGGGACAAAGACCGATACCGTATCGTTCACTGTTAAAGGGCAGATCGTAATTCCACGCTGGCTCCGTAAGGATTTTGAAATCGATGAGGGGACGCGTGCCGTGGTTTACAAGCAAGATGATCACATTGTCTTGAAGCCCCTCACCGCGCAGCACTACCGGCGGCTCCGGGGCTCGCTCAAAGGAACAAAGGCGATGGAGGTTTTTATGTCCGAGCGGAAACGGGAACGGGACCTGTAATCATGGCGACCCTGGTCTTGGATGCCCACGCCCTGATGGTCCTTTTCAACGACGAACCGGGCGCCGACGAAGTCGAAAAGATCCTGCTCAAAGCGGAGAGCGGCACGCCCCGACTCCTGATGAGCGTGGTGAATTGGGGCGAGATTTATTACTCGATCCTGCGTGGGGCCTCCCAGGAAATCGCGGACGCGAAGGCGCATGAAATCGCCGGAATGCGGATCGAACTTGTGCCCGTCGATACGGACGATCTCCAGCTCATCCGCCAGGCTGCTCGGTTCAAAGCCACCAAGAAAATGTCGTACGCCGACTGCTTCGCCGCAGCCTTGGCCAAAATTAAGAACGCTGAATTGGTCACTGGCGACCCCGAGTTCAAAGTGGTTGAAAGCGATCTGAAAAAGATCAGATGGCTCAAATAACTTCACCTAAGATCATGACAGTATCCCAGACAACGCTGCTGCTGCGGCCAAAGATTGCCACCGATCCCGAGGAGATCAAACAACTCAAAAAACTTTCAACAGAAAAACTTATCATTTGGGTGGTTGGCCGTGCGCGTGAGCTCGGCGTTAAGCTAAGCCTCGAAGAACTCGTTCTAGAATGCTGGCTGATCAATCCCGACAAGCACTCGTTGCGAGGCTATCCCCAATTCCCCGATTCCCGGACAGTCCTCAAGCGTGCCGGCGAAATGCGCGGGAAGAAAGGTCTCCTCACGGGATCGGAGGTCTCAGGCTATGTCTTAACAGAGATTTCGCGTCGTTTGTATGCGGACCTAGTCAGCCTTGTCAGGAACAAAAAAGTTCGCACCGCTCTGGGATCAAACGCTGCGGATCGGAGCATTAGTGCGCTCGACGAAGCCCCCTATAAGCGGTTGAGAAAAACACCGGCATACGAAAAGTTCGCGGCGAATCACAAAGAACAAATCGTCGAAACCGACTTCTTATATTTTTATGGATTGACTTGGCACACGAAACGAAGCGTAGCCCACAACCGAATCAAGAATGTCGATGCAGTCGTCGAAACCTTTGCTGACCGCGACCCTGTGCTACGCGCGGTTCATGCACTCTTAAACGAACGATTCTCGCGCGTACGGAACCAATTATTGGAGGACAGGCAATGAACAAGAACACTGCCTCGGACGAGGTTTACATCAATGTGGGGAACATGCTGGAGGCGCAGCTCGAACGCTGGCGAGGCGGGAGAAGCCATGGCCGAGGCATCGCAGAATACATTACGAATTCGGACGATTCGTACCGGAGACTGAAGAAATTCAGGGATCAAACGATCGAGGTAGAAATTCACTCTCGGCGAGGGCGACACATCGACAAGCTTGTCATCCACGATTTTGCCGAAGGAATGTCCGTTGATGATTTCGAGAATAAATTTTTCCTTTATTTTGAGAGCGCCAGCGGCAGGCGCCAAGGCGAGCTTGTAAGCGGACAATTCGGCACCGGTGGCAAGGCGTACGCCATCATGAATTTCCAGCACTGTTGGATCACCTCAGTTAAGGACGGTCTCGAAAACAAGGCGTGGTTTAAGTGGGATCCAAAAAGGAAGAAGATTTTGCGAGATTACACCAGTGGCGGCTACAAGAACAAACGGGTCAAGAAACCGAACCAAACGGTCGTCGAACTAGTAAACAGCATCAAATCGACCCAAGACCTAATGGAACTCGTAGCTGGGCTCGAAAGATTAGCGCGAATCAGACACGTGCTCAAAAATCAAACGGTTACCGTTCGCCTGCACAAAAAGTCCGAGGATGAAACTTTAACCCTTCAATATACTGAGCCGAGAAATGCTCTCAAAATCTGGACTTTCCCAGTGCCTAAAACGTTGCATGACGGAGAAGTCGCGCCGCCGTCATTGACTCTAAGATATTTTCAGAAGCCTCTCGACAAAGACAGCTTCATAGATGTGACCGATAGCATTTCGAGCGTCGCCGACTTGGACGTTTCGCGATACGACGGGAGACCGTTTTCAAAGTATTTCAATGGGTCTTTGACGCTGAAGAAATTACTAAATTCGTCTGCAGTTAAAGAAAATCGAAAAGGCTTAGAGGAGGGCGACGATCTGACCGAGACCATCGAATCCTTCCTGAGAGAATCTGTCTACAAAGCGGTATCCGAAGTAGAGGAGGAGCAACGCAAGAAAGAACGAGAAAGACGACTCACTGCATCCAATGCGAAAATGAAGGAATTGAGCAAGTTTCTGAAACGATGCGAGCTCAACTTCAAACGGGAGTTGAAAGAACTGAAAAAACGGTGCTCAACCTCTGACCAGCCCGATCTCGACGACGACAATGAGGAGGCAA
>DATILK010000381.1:0-6641 GCA_035476555.1 Chthoniobacterales bacterium
CCGTCGTGCGCGTCCAGGGTCCGAACGGCGACCGCGAAATTCCGATCGCCGATTTTCATCGGCTACCGGGGAGCACGCCGAACGTCGATACAAACCTGAAAGACGACGAGCTGATCACGTCCGTCGATTTGCCGGCGACGCCGTTCGCGACGCGTTCGCATTATTTGAAAATCCGCGATCGCGCGAGCTACGCGTTTGCGATCGTGAGCGTCGCGGCCGCACTGGAAATCGATGCGAGCAAGAAAATCACCGCAGTGCGGATCGCGCTCGGCGGCGTGGCGCATAAACCGTGGCGGGCGCAAAAGGCGGAGCGGCAGCTCGTCGGCAAAACGGCTGACGAAAAAACTTTCCGCGCGGCCGCCGAAGCGGAACTCGCCGCCGCGAAAGGTTACGCGCACAATTCAATTAAAATCGAGCTGGCGAAGCGCAGCATTGTTCGCGCGCTGAACACAGTCGTTGGGATGACGGTATGAACGAGAATCCTTCCGCCTGGGGAGCGCGAGCGTCTCGCTCGTTGGTTTCGGCGTCCCGCCGAAACATGCTTTGCAGAAAAATTCGCGATGGCGAGACGCCATCGCCCACACGCGAGACGCGTGCTCTACCCAGGCACTACATATGAGCGCTGCGACAATTGGACCAGCGCGGAATCGGGTGGACGGCCGGTTAAAAGTGACCGGTGCAGCGAAGTATGCGGTCGAATTCACGTCGCCGAAATGCGCCTACGGCTGGACGGTGGAGAGCAACATCGCGAAGGGAAAAATCACCGCGATCGATACGAAAGCCACGCAGGCGGTGCCGGGAGTGCTCGCCGTGTTGACGCATTGACGCATCTCAACATGCCGAAGTTCGAAAGCCCGGCGAAGAAGGAGGAGCGCGGGCCCTCGAGTGGCATCCGGAACGAAGAACGTTTTCCGTTGAGCGACGACGGCGTGCATTACGCGGGGCAGTACGTCGCGCTGGTGGTGGCGGAAACGATCGAGCAGGCGCGCTACGCCGCGTCGTTGATCAAAATCAGTTACGCGCCGGAAGAACCGCTCCTGACGATGGAAGCCGCCGTTAAAAAATCGGAGCAGCCGAAGAAGAACAACGACGAGCACGTTCAACTGAAAAAGGGCGATGTCGATGCGGCGTTGAAGGATGCGAGCCTGGTTCGGATCGAGCAGACCTACATCACGCCGACGGAAACGCACAACCCGATCGAGATGTCGGGGACGATCGCGCACTGGGAGAGCGACAAGAAATTGACGATCTACGATGCAACCCAGTTCGTGAAAGGCGTGCAGAACATTCTCGCGCGCTCGTTCGGCCTCGAGCGGGAAGCGGTGCGGATCATTCGTCCATTCGTTGGCGGCGCGTTTGGCTGCAAGGGCGCGGTCTGGATGCACGTGCTGCTGGCGGCGATGGCCGCGAAGGTCGCGGGGGTGCCGGTGAAATTGCATGTCACGCGACGGAACATGTTCGTCGGCGCGGGACATCGGACGCCGACGCGTCAGACGTTATCGCTGGCGGCAACACGCGACGGGAAAATCCAGGCGATCAAACACGTCAGCGAAACACTCACGTCGCCAGTCGGCCAATTCACGGAATCGTGCGGCTCGCGCTCAACCGGTTTGATGTACGAAAGTCCGTCGATCCGGGTCGAGGAAACGGTTTATCCGGTCAACGTTTCCACGCCGACGTTCATGCGCGCGCCCGGCGAATGTCCGGGCACTTACGCGCTCGAATGCGCGATGGACGAGCTCGCGATCGCGTTGAAGATGGACCCGGTCGCCTTGCGGATGGAGAACCACGCCGACAATCATCCGACGAAAAATATTCCGTTCAGCGCCAAGCATCTGAAGGAAGCTTATCAACTCGGCGCGGAAAAGTTCGGCTGGTCGAAACGGAATCCTGAGCCGCGTTCGATGCGCGACGGTGATCTGCTCGTCGGCTGGGGAATGGCGACGGCGACTTATCCCGCGCACAAAATGAGCGCCGCGGCGAAAGTGATTTTGCGCGCGGACAACTCGGCGACGGTACAATGCGCGACGCACGATCTCGGGACCGGCGCTTACACGGCGCTTACGAGGCGCTTACGCAAATTTCTTCAGAACAACTCGGAGTTCCCTTCGAGAAAGTGACCTTCGAATTGGGCAAATCCGATTTTCCCTTCGGACCGGTGGCAGGCGGTTCGAATACGACCGGCACCGTGGGCACGGCGATTCACGAAGTCGCGGTTTTGTTGCACAGGGCGCTCGCGGAACTTGCGGTGAAAGATTCGAAGTCGCCGCTCTACAACGCGAAGCTCGACGATATCGCGTTGGTCAGCGAAGGCCGGATCGGGGTTGTGACGGACCAGGCGAAGTCCGACAGCTTCACCGAGATTCTGAAGCGCGCCGGCAAAGACTCCATCGAAGTGCAAAGCAAGGAAACGCCGCCCGAGCAGAGCAAGACGAATGCGTTTCAATCCTGGGGCGCGCATTTTGCCGAGGTGAAGATCGACCCGCTCCTGCCGCGCGTGCAGGTGACGCGCGTAGTAAGCGTGATGAATTGCGGCCGGATCGTGAGCGCGAAAACGGCGCGGAGCCAGATCATGGGCGGCGTGACGATGGGAATCGGGATGGCGTTGATGGAGGAAACTTCCTACGACCCGGCGACCGGTTTGCCGGTGACTCGCAATCTGGCGGATTATCACGTCCCAACGAACGCCGACGTTCCCGAGATCGACGTTTCGTTCGTCGGCGAACCGGATTTCAAATTCAATCCGATCGGCGCGCGCGGGATGGGCGAGATCGGGATCACCGGAATCGCCGCTGCGATCGCGAATGCGGTTTATCACGCACCGGGAAACGCGCTCGGGACTTGCCAATCACGCCGGACAAGCTGATCTAGCGCGAAGGAAGAGCGGTTTGTAAACCGCTGCTTGGGATTCGGCCCCAAAGTGAGTTTAGGAACGAGGCCGCTTAGGTCTTAGACGAGATGATGATTGATCAGAAGATGCATCACACAGAACCGATGTGTGCGCTGGATCCGCTGCTCCTCATCCCGCGGATCGAGTATGTGCAGGACATTCATGAGTTTGTCCTGGCGCAGGAGCGGCCATATTCGCTCGTCGTCCTGGACATGAAGAACTTTCATGTCGTCAATGATCTCTATAACTATGACACTGGGGACCGGGTGATCGCAGGCTTCATGCGCAATCTTCGCGCGTGGTTGCCGAAAGGCAGCATTAGTTTGCGTTTCCGGCATGGGGATGAGTTTTTGTTTTTTCTTCCGCTGGAGCACGCGGCAGCGGCGAAGCTCTTCGAATCCTTCCGCAAGCATTGTGAAGCAACTCCGGCGCTGACTATGGAAAGCGGTCAGCTGATAATTGTTTCGTATCGATTTGCGGTCATCGAGTTGATACAAGCGGAGAAGATGGAGGCGATGTTATTGCGAGCGGAGAAAGCTTTGCGGGAAGTTAAGGGACAAGGCAGTCCGCGTGGCTAGCTAGGGATGAAATGAGTCCCGAGAATACTGAGTTACTCAAGGTCATCCTGGGCTTTCTCGGGAAGATCGCCTACCCGCTGATCCTGGTGCTGTTTCTAATTCTCTTTCGCCGGGAGATCGCGAGCCTCGGGAGGATGTTGCTCGACTTTGGACAGAAAGTCACCGGTGGGATCGAGCGCGGTGACCTAGCGCTGAAGTACGGCGATTGGTCTGTTGAAGCATTGAAGAAGGTGCGGAGCGAAAACCTAGACTCGGCGGCGCGCACCATCCAAGAACTTCTCTCGCCGGCAGCTCCCCTCGCCCTCGGCTATGCGGATAATTTCCTGGGAGGCTTTATTATAGGCGACTCTGGGTGCTTTAGGTATGAGCGCTCGGATGAACTAAGACAGTATCGGATGGCGGACATATTTACCGTTTATATTCCGCGGACGCTGGAAGACATTGAAAGCACCTCGCAAAGTTTGGTGCACGATGTCTACGGGAATGCCCGCGCTAAAAATATTTCGATACAGTCTAAGTATGGGCGGGCCTTCACGGGCTTTGCGGTGCTGCATGAGGGTACGCTTTACCCGGTGGATGTGCCGAAGACACTGACCTCGATCCAGCATGTCTTTAATTTCCGCGGAGACCAGTTGCGTATCGGCGGAATGAAGGCGGAGGACATCAAGCGGCTGGAGGAACAGAACCTGACCGATTTTGCCAATATCGTGAAGGAAAGGACGAAAGCGCTCCAACAGTCCGGCTGTATCCGGGTGGTGCGAAAAAGCGAGGCGCTTTTTTCGGAGCATCCGTAGGCGGAGGCATTCACAGTGGCTTTCGAATCGAACAATAAATCGCCGATATATGCGCGGCGAATTTCCGCAATCGGAATCACGAGAATGGCGGCCGCGATCGCGCACGCGGTTTATCACGCGATTTGCCAATTACGCCGGACAAGCTGATCTAGTAAGCGACGGGCGACCGCCTCATCGCCCTTTGGTTCGCCATGAGCGAAATCGCCATCACCGTCAACGGCGCGAAACGCGTCGTGAATGTAGAGGAGGACACGCCACTGGTCTGGGTGTTGCGCGACACGCTTTCGCTGACCGGGACGAAATTCGGCTGCGGCGTCGGTGTCTGCGGCTCGTGCACGGTGCTCGAGAACGGAAAAGCAGTGCGCTCGTGTCAGATTCCGGCGAGCGAAGCGAAAGGGCGCAGCTTCACGACGATTGAAGGACTTTCCAAGGAGGCGAACCATCCGTGTCAGCGCGCCTGGCTCGAGGAAGACGTTGCGCAATGTGGTTACTGCCAGCCGGGAATGATTCTTACCGCGTGCGGACTTTTGCGCGATCACCCGAATCCGACGGACGCCGAAATCGACAGCGCGATGTCGGACTCGGTCTGCCGCTGCGGAACTTATCCGCGGATGCGGAAAGCGATCTACCGCGCGGCGACTTTGATGCAGGAGAAAAAATCATGATCGCGACGCGGCGCACATTCTTGAAAACGGCCGCGCTCGGCGGCGCGTCGCTCGTCATTGGGTTCGATGGCCGCCGGCTCTTTGGCGCCGAGAAAAAAGACGCGGCGTCATTCAAACCGAACGGATGGGTGAGGATCGACGAAGACGGCACGGTCACATTGACGATCAGCAAATCGGAGATGGGCCAGGGCGTGCGCACTTCGCTCGCCATGATTCTGGCTGACGAACTGGGCGCCGACTGGTCGCGCATCAAGATCGTGCAGGCATCGCCGAATGCGGAATTCAAAGATCTCGGCACCGGTGGCAGCGGCAGCATGGAAGATGGCTGGGCGATGCGCCCGGCGACAGCAGCAGCGCGGGCGATGCTCGTGTCCGCGGCGGCAACGCGCTGGAGGGTTTCGCCTAACGAGTGCAAGACGGAATACGGCGTCGTCGTGCACGGAGCGACCGATCGACGATTGGAGTCGGCGCATTAGTGGCGGAGGCGGTAAAGCTGCCGATACCAAAAGACACGTCGCTCAAGGCGCCCGCCGATTTCAAAATCATCGGTCAGCGCACAGCGCGCATCGATGGTCGCGACATCGTCACAGGCCGCGCGCATTACGGCATCGACACCAAAGTTCCGGGAATGCTTTACGCGTCGGTCGAACGTCCACCGTTTCGCGGAGCGACGCCGAAGAAGATGAACGAAAGCGCGGCGCGCGCCGTTCGCGGTGTGCGGTCCATCGTGCAGACCCAGCGCGGCGTCGCTGTCGTGGCGGAAAATACCTGGGCAGCAATGAAAGGTCGCGTAGCACTGGCAATCGAGTGGAGCGAACCCTCAGCGGACGCGTTCGATTCCGATGTGCACGCGAAGAAATTGGAAGAAGCGGCACGCGCGCCGGCAAACATCACGCGGAAAGAAGAAGCGCCCGCCGACACGCCGCCGGTCGCGCGCACAATCGATGCGATTTATTCCTATCCGTTCTACGCGCATGCGCCGGTCGAAACGATGAACTGCGTCGCCGATGTGCGCGACGATCGCTGCACCATCTGGGCGCCGACGCAGGCGCCGAACCGTTTGCAGAAGCAGGTCGCGACTTTGCTCGGCACGACGCCGGAAAAGGTCGAGGTCAACGTCACTCTGATCGGCGGCGGGTTCGGTCGGCGGCTCGCGGTCGATTATGCGCTCGAGGCAGCCGAAATTTCACGCGCGGCCCAAGCGCCAGTACAAGTGCTTTGGTCGCGGCCGGACGACACGAAGCACGGACATTTTCAGGCAGCGTCCGCGCATTTTCTGTTGGTTGGATTGGACTCGCACAACAAACCAGTTAGCTGGAAACACACGAAGGCCGGATCGTTTCATAATCTCTCCACGATCGAACCGGAGAAGTTGCGCGACGCGGCGTGGTATCGCGGTTGGTCGTGGGGCGTCTACGATTTTCCCTATGTGATGCCGGGGATCGAGACCGGTTATGTGCCGGTGGATTTGCCGGTGTTGCACGGTCCTTGGCGCTCGGTGTTTGCACCCTCGAGCATTTTCGCGCGCGAATGTTTCATCGATGAAGTCGCGCATGAATGCGGCGCTGATCCGCTCGCGTTTCGCCTCCAGCTCTTACAAGGCGCCGACACGTTCACGATCGGCAACGACACCTACGATCGCCGTCCGCTTCGCCGCGTTTTGGAGATCGTGCGCGACAAGTCCGAGTGGACGAAGAAAGCCGGCAAGCGACAT
>DATILK010000382.1:0-2961 GCA_035476555.1 Chthoniobacterales bacterium
TTTTTGCGCGTGCGGCTGGCGCGTCATCCGGATTTCACTGTTGAAGGGAACGATTTGATCCACGAGGTGAAATTGCCGGCCTGGCAGGCGGCGCTGGGTGGCGAGCTGCGCGTGCCGACCCTCGAAGGTCACGCCCTTTTGAAAATTCCGCCAGGCACGCAAGGCGGGCAGCGTTTTCGTTTGCGCGCGCATGGGCTGCCGACGGCGAGCGGAACGCGCGGCGATCTATTTGTCGAGGCGCAGGTCCAAATTCCAAAAAAGCTGACGGAGCGCGAGCGCGAAATCTGGAGCGAGCTGGCGAAGCTTCACGGCAGCGCCTGACGGCTTTCGCTCGACACTCCCGTCGTCGCGGGATTACAAACGGCCGACATGAAAATCTCGCTCGGCACCGATCACGCCGGTTTCCATTACAAAGAAAAAGTGAAGGCGCTCCTCGTGGAGCTTGGACACGAGGTGAAGGATTTCGGCACCTTCAGCGAGGAACCGGTGGATTATCCCCTCTTTATTCGACCGGCCGCGGAAGCGGTAGTGAAAGGCGAGTGCGATCGCGGGATTGTTTTCGGCGGTTCGGGTAACGGCGAGGCGATGGCGGCGAACAAAGTGCGCGGTGCGCGCTGTGCGCTTTGCTGGAACGAGGAAACGGCCCGGTTATCCCGCCAGCATAACGACGCCAACGTTCTTTCGATGGGCGAGCGCGTGATCGCGGAAGAAACGGCGCTGGCCATTGTGCGCGTCTGGCTCACGACCGATTTCGAAGGCGGCCGGCACGCCCAACGGATCGCGCAGCTCGAACCGACTTAAATCCAGCGATCGAGCGCTACTGCGACGACGAAGAGCGCGCTCACGAACGCGTTGCTCTGGAAGAACGCGCGGTTGATCGCTGCGAGGTCGAGGCTGCGCGCACTGCGATGCTCGTAGATTAGCGCCGCCGCGATAAACGGCATCGACGCGTAATAAGCGACGCCGAGTTTCGCCGTTAACCCGAAACCGACCAGCGCCAAAAACATGAACCCGTGAAGCCATTGCGCGAGTCGTAAACTTCCGGTGACACCAAGCCGCACGACTAGCGAATGCAAACCTTCGCGCCGGTCGAAGTCGACGTCCTGGGTCGCGTAGATCAGATCGAACCCCGCCACCCAGCAAATCACGCCGGTCCCGAGCACTAATGGTGGCAAATCGAGACGGCCCCTTTCAGCGATCCACGCTCCGGCTGGCGCGACGGCCAAGGCCAGTCCCAGAAAAAAGTGAGTCGCGCTCGTGAAACGTTTTGTCAGCGAGTAAAAGAAAATGATTGCGAGAGCAGCAGGAGCCAGCAGGCCCGCAAGTCGGTTAATGGCGGCACTGGCGAAAACGAAACCGGCTGCCGTTAATAACAGCATCGTCCAACCAGCCGCTTTGTTGACGAGGAGATGCCGGCCAGCGGTTCGAGGATTCTTTTGGTCGATCGACCAGTCGCTTAATCGATTGAACAACATCGCTGCGGTGCGGGCGAGGACCATGCAGATCACTACGAGAACCAGAAGTCGCACTGTCGGTCGGCCGTTCGCCGCAACGAGCAATGCCCCCAAGGCAAAAGGAAGTGCGAAAATTGTGTGGGAAAACCGGATCAAACGCAGGAACCGGGTGAGGATATTTTCTCGAGGAATTTCCATCGCAGCGTTCAGTATTTCTCGAGCAATTGGGCCAGGCGCTGCCGCGCGCCGAAGAGAATCGGGGTGCCGTGAGCAAACAAGATGCGCTCAAATGAATAATCCAGGAGCGTCGGCAACCATTTGCGCATCACTTTCGCGCTCAAGCAGTATTTCGGCGGGAGCAAAGCGAAACCATAGGGTTCGAAGTTGATCAAGGCATCTCCAATGATCAGTGTCCCCCCATCAGCGTCACAATAGACGGCCATTTCGCCGGCCGGGGCGCCATCTATCGGAACGGCGTTTAGGCCCGGCCCCACACGACTTCTGGCGTAACGCTGGACCCGAAACTGGCAGGCGAAGTCTTCTGCGGCGCGTTCATGGTTCTCGTTGGTTACGACGATTCCGGCAATCGACCCGAGGTCGCTAAGTTCGGAAATGGCGTTGGCTGCCAACGGAACCGGATCCACCAGGTAAATTCCGCTGCCCGTTTGGATCGCGGTCGAAAACAGGTCGGCTTTGACGGCGGGATCGTAGAGGTGCCAAATCCAGATCCCCGGGCTAACCAGTTCAAGTTCTGCGGCGACGGGCATGGTGGAACGATCATCGGCGCAGAGGAACTCTCTCTCAAGACTGGCTTTAGGAGCGAAGGTCGGAAAGGGGTGGCACCGTAGCTGCTATACGGAATATAATTACCATACTATGATCACCTTCTCCTACCAAGCCCGGGACATGTCCGGGAAGATCGTTTCCGGCATCCAAGATGCCCTCAATGAGGATAACGCCGTAACCAGCCTGATGAGCCGGGGCTTGATGGTTTTATCGCTCCAACAAAAGTCAGTTGCTACCAAGCAGCGCAAGAAAACCTGGACCGTAAAGGAAACCGACCTGGTTCTCTTTACCCGTCAGTTGTCCACCATGATCGAGGCGGGCATTTCGCTCGTCCAGGCCATGACCGCGCTTTACGACCAGTGCGATCCGAAACGCCAGAAGAGCCTGCGCCACATCATCAGCGACGTGACCACCCGGGTGCAGGGGGGCGAGACTTTTAATGAATCGATTGCCAAGCATCCCCGCGTTTTCGATCGCCTTTTCGTCAGCATGGTGAAAGCGGGTGAGCACGGCGGTTTGCTCGCCGAGATTCTCGACCGGCTGGCCGGCTTCCTTGAAGCGAGCGCCCGCCTCCGCAAAAAGGTGAAGTCCGCGATGACTTACCCCGTCATCGTGATCTGCATCGCGATGGCCATTACCACCTTCCTGATCGTCAAGGTCGTCCCGATCTTCGGCGAAATCTTTAAGGACTTCGGCTCGAAACTCCCCGCGCCAACCCAGT
>DATILK010000383.1:0-1868 GCA_035476555.1 Chthoniobacterales bacterium
CCTATTGGGACGGCGACGGCGTTCCCGGAAAGCCTTCGATCAGGATCAAGTTAGGCGAGCAAAGGGCGTATTTTTACAAGGGCAGCCAGCTCGTCGGCATTTCGCAGCTTTCGACCGGCCGTGAAGGAATGGGAACCACGACCGGCTCGTTCAAGATCATCCAGAAAGATCAGAACCACGTCTCCAGCCAGTTCGGCGATTACGTTGATTCAGTCGACAACGTCGTGGTCGCAAACGTCGACGTGGGCAAGGATCCCAAACCGCCCGGCACTCATTTCAAAGGCGCGCCGATGCCGTATTTCATGCGCATCGTCGGCGGCACTGGTTTGCACGCGGGTTATCTTCCCGGTTATCCGGCATCGCACGGTTGCATCCGCATGCCGGAGTTCATGGCGGAGAATTTTTTCCGGAGCGTTTCTGTCGGAACACCGGTCACGGTCACGCACTGACGCGGCTCCTAGCGCTTGCACTTCGCCACCGGCGACGACATGATCGGGTTCCGGCTCAACCCGTCATGATCATCATCACTCACCCGAACGCGACCGAGGACCAGATCGAGCGCGTCGTCGCACGCGTGCGCGAGTTCGGGTTGGACGCCCAGGTCAGCCGGGGTGCTTCACGGGTGATCATCGGCGTCATCGGTGCCGAGGATCGGATTCGGGAAAAACCGCTGGCCGCAATGCCGGGCGTTGAAGCGATCGTGCCGGTCGAAAAACCGTACAAGCTCGCATCCTATGAATTTCGCGGCGCTGCCTCAGCCGTCGCGATTGGCAACGTGAAGATCGGGGGCGATCAAAATGTCGCGCTGATCTGCGGTCCGTGCTCCGTTGAAAGCCAGGAACAGATTCTTTCCATTGCGCGAGTCGTCCAAGATTTAGGCGCGGATATCTTGCGCGGCGGCGCTTTTAAGCCACGGACTTCGCCCTACAGTTTCCAAGGACTGCGCGAAGACGGGCTGCGTTTCCTCGCCGAAGCCCGACGGCAAACCGGTCTGCCCGTCATTACTGAAATCATGGACGCGCGGGACCTGCCGATGGTCGAAAAATACGCGGACTGCCTCCAGATCGGCACGCGGAACATGCAGAATTTTACTCTTTTGAAAGAAGTCGGTCGCAGCCATCTGCCCGTCCTCCTCAAGCGCGGATACAGCGCGCGCATCAGCGACCTGATCATGAGCGCGGAATATATTTTGAGCGAAGGCAACATGAACGTGCTGCTTTGCGAGCGCGGGATTCGAACCTTCGAAAACGCGACTCGTTACACTCTCGATCTGAACGCCGTGCCGATCCTGAAATCGAAAACGCATTTGCCTGTCGTCGTCGATCCGACTCACGGCATTGGCCTGCGCGATTTCGTTCCGCAAATGGCGCTCGCAGCGGTCGCCGCTGGAGCAGACGCTGTCATGATCGAAGTCCACGATTCGCCGCAGTTCGCCAAGAGCGACGGCGAACAGGCGATCGTCCCCGAAGTTTTCGCCGATTTGGTTCCGCGATTGCGTGCCGTGGCGGAAGCCGTCGGGCGGCGGATTTGATTCCCGCCGTTTGAAGTTCGCCGCGTTCCGGCGAAACATGCGCGGTGGAAGAATCGTCCAGCGATCACCTTCCCTCCATCGCTGCGCACGCTGAATCGATCTCGCTGAAAATCCGCGAGATCGCGGAAGGCGTGCGCCCTGTCGCTTTTTCTCACGTCACCGAAGCAGCCCAGGCGTTTCTCGTCGCGGCGATCGCGGGCGAGATTTCAAGAACGCTGTGGGTCCTGTGTCCGAGCGTTCGTTCACAAGAGTCGCTCTACGAAACTCTCCTGAACTGGCAGCCGAACGCCCTCTTCCTTCCCGAAGCCGAGTTCGCCGCCGTGGAAAATATTTTGCC
>DATILK010000384.1:0-4856 GCA_035476555.1 Chthoniobacterales bacterium
ATAGGCCTTGCTCGTGCCCCAGTCGCCGTAAAGCAGCGCCGCCGCTCTTTTCCAATCGACGTTTCGCGGACGATGGGCGGTGGTCTCCGTGAGAATTAGATCAGCCATCGCGCCAGGCGGAGAATCTCCACGGTGGGTGCGGCCAGGGGCAAGCTCTTTCTTGAGGAGGACGTGCGCCGGGTTTTAACGATTTTTTAACGTCCCACGCATCTCGTTTAATTAACGGCTAGGACCAATGCCACTCAAGGTTGAGGGAGTTTATGACTCTACCCATCAGCGCGTCCTGCCAAGAATGTAGGATTTTGCGAAATGTCCGCCTCCGGACTCTTGAGAAGGAGGTAGGGCAATGAGCGACCTCCTTTTCGTCGGAACCGTCGTCCTGTTTTTCATCGTGAGCGCTTTGTACGTGCGCTTTTGCGACCATCTCTAGGTGACTCCCGTGGAAATCATCATCGTCTCGATCATCGCGCTCCTGCTCTTCATCTACCTCTTTGTAGCGATGATTCGGCCTGAAAAATTTTAAGGACCCGCGAATGCAGGCATCCGGCTGGATTCAATTCACGATTTTCCTGGTGGCGCTCGCGCTCATCACGAAGCCAATGGGGCTTTATCTCGTGCAAGTGCTCGACGCGAACGGCCGGACGTGGCTCGATCCGGTCCTGCGGCCGTTGGAGCGGCTGACCTATCGCCTGATGGGCATCGATCCCAACGGCGAGCACGATTGGAAGCAATACACCTTCGCGATGCTGCTCTTCAGCTTGGTGGGTTGCCTTTTTACCTACGCGATCCTGCGTCTGCAGCATTTGCTGCCGCTCAATCCCCAAGCGCTTCCACCGCTGAGTGAACATCTCGCCTTCAATACCGCGGTCAGTTTCACCACAAACACGAACTGGCAGAGCTACGGCGGCGAAAGCACCATGTCCTACTTCTCCCAGATGGTGGGACTGACGTTTCACAACTTTGTTTCGGCCGCGACCGGTATCGCGATCGCGGCCGCGTTGGTACGAGCGATTGCGCGGCATACCGCCAAGACGATCGGCAATTTCTGGGTCGATCTCGTTCGCGTGACCTATTACCTGCTCATCCCGATTTGTCTCGTGTTCGCGGTCTTCCTCGTCTCCCAGGGAATGATCCAGAACTTCAAGCCCTACACCAAGGCCACGCTGGTCGAGCCGATGAAAATCTCGGTCGAGAAAAAGAATGAGCAGGGAGAAACGATCAAGGACGCCGAAGGCAAGGCGGTGACGGAAGAGCAGACCGTCACAGAGCAGAACATCGCGCAAGGGCCGATGGCGTCGCAGGTCGCGATCAAGATGCTCGGCACGAATGGCGGCGGTTTCTTCAACGCGAATGCGGCACATCCGTTCGAGAACCCCACGCCGCTTTCGAACTTCATCCAGATGCTGTCGATCTTCTCCATCGGCAGCGGGCTGACTTACTACCTCGGCCGGATGGTGAAAAATCAGAAGCACGGCTGGACCGTCTGGGCCGCGATGACGCTCTTGTTTGTCGGCGGCGTTTTGCTGGCGTGGCATGCGGAGGACGCCGGCAATCCTATTCATCAGCAACTCGGCATCTCGGCGGTGGACGGCAACATGGAAGGCAAGGAAGTCCGCTTCGGGATTTTCAATTCCGCGCTCTTCGCCACCATTACGACAGACGCTTCCTGCGGGGCGGTCAACGCGATGCACGATTCGTTCACCGCGCTCGGCGGATTCGTGCCGCTCTTCAACATTCAACTCGGCGAAATTATTTTCGGCGGCGTCGGCGCCGGTCTTTACGGAATGCTCGTCTTCGTCGTTCTCGCGGTTTTCATCGCCGGCCTGATGGTCGGCCGAACGCCCGAATATCTCGGCAAGAAAATCGAGGCCTACGACGTGAAGATGGCAATGCTCTCGCTGCTGATTCTCTGCTGTTCGATCCTCGGCTTGGCCGCCTGGGCGGTGGTCAGCCCATGGGGCCTCGCCGGCTTGAATAACAACGGTCCCCACGGCCTGAGCGAAATTCTTTACGCTTTTAGCTCCGGCACCGGAAACAACGGCAGCGCGTTTGCCGGACTTAGCGCAAACACCGCGTGGTATAACACCACCCTGGGAATCGCGATGCTGTTCGGTCGCTTCCTCATGATTGTCCCGATCATGGGCCTGGCCGGTTCGCTGGCGGGCAAGCGGGTGTCGCCGCCGAGCGCGGGCACGTTCCCGGTGTCCGGCGGCACGTTCCTCATTCTATTACTCGGCACGATCCTGTTGGTCGGCGCGCTGAACTTTCTCCCCGCGCTCGCGCTCGGTCCCATCGTCGAACACTTCCTCACTCTGAAAGGGAACCTCTTTTAATCCGGACCGCTTCCCATGACGCAAAAATCTCCTTCCCTTTTTGATTGGAAAATCGCCGGCCCGGCGATCGGCGACGCGTTCAGAAAATTGAACCCGCGGCTGATGGTCAAGAATCCGGTCATGTTCGTGACGATGGTCGGCGCCGCGCTTACAACTGTCGGCATCTTCACCGCCGAGGCCGACCTGCGCGGCTTCGTCACGCAACTCGCCATCTGGCTTTGGTTCACTGTCCTGTTCGCTAATTTCGCTGAAGCCGTCGCGGAAGGTCGCGGCAAAGCTCAGGCCGCAAGTTTGCGCAGAGCGCGCAAGGATACGATGGCCCGCCGCCTGGCCAACGGGCGCGAAGAAAAGGTGCCGGCGCCGATGTTGGAGAAAGGCGACCTCGTTGTCTGCGAAGCGGGCGACATCATTCCCGCCGACGGCGATGTGATCGAAGGAATTGCCAGCGTCGATGAAGCCGCGATCACGGGCGAATCCGCGCCGGTGATTCGGGAGAGCGGGGGAGACCGCAGCGCGGTGACTGGCGGCACGCGCGTACTCAGCGATCGGATCGTCATTCGCGTGACGATCGAGAAGGGCGGGGGATTTCTGGATCGGATGATCGCGTTGGTTGAAGGCGCAAGACGCCAGAAGACCCCGAACGAAATTGCGCTCACCATTCTGCTGGCGGCGCTTACCTTCATCTTCCTGCTTGTTTGCGTGACGTTGAAACCGTTCGGGATTTATTCGGCCACGATCTTTTCCGTTCCCGTTCTCATTGCCCTGCTCGTCTGTCTGATCCCGACGACGATTGGCGGTTTGCTCAGCGCGATTGGCATTGCCGGGATGGATCGCGTTCTCCAGCGGAATGTCCTGGCGATGAGCGGACGCGCCGTTGAAGCGGCCGGCGACGTCGATGTTTTGCTTCTCGATAAGACCGGAACGATCACCCTGGGCAACCGCATGGCCGTGGCGTTCCATCCCGCGCCCGGCATCAAACCGGAAGACCTGGCCGCTTCCGCGCAACTGAGCTCGCTCGCCGACGAAACGCCTGAGGGTCGATCGATCGTCGTCCTAGCGAAGGAAAAATTCGGGCTGCGCGCCCGGGAAATGAACGAGCTGCATGCCACCTTCGTTCCGTTTGCCGCGCAAACGCGGATGAGCGGGATCGATTTGCGCGCCACGAACACCGAACCCACCATGCGCGTGCGCAAAGGCGCCGCTGAATCGGTCCGCGCGTTTGTCGAATCAGCCGGCGGGATTTTTCCCCAACCGGTGAGCAAGACCGTCGATGAAATCTCGAATCGCGGCGGCACTCCCCTGGTCGTCGCTTCCGAATTGACAACGCTCGGCACGATCGAGCTCAAGGACGTCGTCAAAGGCGGGATCAAGGAACGCTTCGTTCATCTGCGCAAGATGGGAATCAAGACGGTGATGATCACAGGCGACAATCCGCTCACCGCCGCCGCCATCGCGGCGGAAGCGGGCGTGGACGATTTCATGGCGCAGGCAACGCCGGAACAAAAGCTCCAGCGGATCCGCGAGGAACAGAGCAACGGCCATCTCGTTGCCATGACTGGCGACGGCACCAACGACGCGCCCGCGCTCGCCCAGGCCGATGTCGGTGTCGCCATGAACACCGGCACCCAGGCCGCGCGCGAAGCCGGCAATATGGTCGACCTCGACAGTAACCCGACCAAGCTCATCGACATCGTCGAGATCGGGAAACAGATGCTGATCACGCGCGGATCGCTCACCACCTTCAGCATCGCCAACGATGTCGCGAAATATTTCGCCATCATTCCGGCCATGCTCATGGCCACCTTCCCGGTCATCGCGCCGCTCAACATCATGCATCTGCAAAGCTCGACCAGCGCGATTCTCAGCGCCGTCATTTTCAACGCGCTCATCATTATCGCGCTCATCCCGCTGGCCCTGCGCGGTGTCGCCTACCGGCCCATGGGCGCGCTCGCCATCTTGCAGCGCAATCTCCTCATCTACGGCTTCGGCGGAATCATAGTGCCGTTCATCGGCATCAAGCTCATCGATGTCGTTATCACCACCCTGAGGCTCGCGTAATCATGAAAGACTTCTTCTCTGGAATTCGCAGCGCGATTTTCTCCACGCTCGTTCTCGCAGTCGTTTGCTGCGGACTCTATCCGCTTCTTGTTTTCGGATTCGCGCAAACGCTGTTTCCCGACAAGGCCAACGGCAGTTTGATTGTGGATGCGAGCGGGAACGTCCGCGGATCGAAGCTGCTTGCGCAGGGATTCACCGACGCGAAATACTTCCATCCGCGGCCGTCCGCGGCCGGCAACGGATACGACGCGGCGAATTCGAGCGGCAGCAACCTGGGGCCAACGTCGCAAAAGCTGAGAGATGCAATCAAAGATCGTATTGAGACCTATCGAAAAGAGAACGGATTGACTACAGATCAGGACGTTCCCGCCGATGCCGTGACCGCTTCGGGCAGCGGACTTGATCCGCACATCAGTCCGCGCAATTCCGAATTTCAAGTTACACGCGTCGCCAAAGCTCGCAGCG
>DATILK010000385.1:0-1994 GCA_035476555.1 Chthoniobacterales bacterium
GTTCGAGGATCGTTTGGAAAACCGCCGTATCGCCAGTGGCAAGCGCCGTCGTCAATAAATCGCGCGCGGCGGCTGAGCTCGGATCCAAGTTGGGCGAGAGCGCGAGCAGAACGTCGACCGCGTCTCGTTTGCCGCCGGCCATCGCGTATTCGAGTGCCGTTCGTCCCTCGAAATCCATGAAATCGATCCGAGCCTGGCGCTCGAGCAACATCCTCATCATTTCGAGATTGCCCTGTTGCGCCGCGATCATCAGCGCAGTCCGGCCTTTCTCGTCTGTCGTTTGGACCGACGCGCCGGCATCAAGGAGTTTCCGGACAACTTCCCAATCCGGTTTCAGCGCCGCGGTGATTACGGCGTTCGGTCCCCAGATAACGGGAATGCTGTTTTCCGGTTCGGCGGCGAAACAATTATCGGTGATGTGAGCGCGACGCGCGGCGCTAATCGGCATCTGGAAATTTGCGGCAATGGGTTGCGCGGGGACGAGCGCCGCCGCGGGAACCACCGAGGCGGGAATCGCCGCGACCGACGCAATCGGGGTCTGCGCTTTCGGATGATCGGGCAGCCGCATCGTGTAAAAGATGAGCGCTCCGAGAGCGAGGCCACCAAGAATGTTTCGGAAAATGCGCATGTTACGAAATTTGTCGGGACAATATTACACTGGTCGTCAAGTCTTTGAGCACGATCACGGCCACGGGGTTTGCGAGGGAATTCGGGCCTTGACGCTTTATCGTGCCCCTCACTAGCATGCGCCGCTCAAATTGATCACGCGATCCCGGGCCCGGGACGCCTCAAAATTGCAAAAGGAGACCTAATGAAGATCGCCGTCCTCGCTGCCACCGCCCTGTTCGCCGCCGCCGTGCCGTTCGCATTCGCCCAGGAAGAGAGTCCGTCGCCGGCAGAGACTGCGTCTGAGAAGAGCAGGTCATCGGACCCTACCGTTTCGGTGACGACTGAGAAAACCGTTTCGCCCACGCCTAAACCGGCAGCCTCCACTTCGCCGGCAAAATCCTCGTCGCCGTCCACCAAGAGCAGCCCGAGCGCCAGTCCGGCTCCGAGTTCTTCGACGGCTGCGGTGACGCCGACAAAGAAATCCACACCGGAAGCAACGATTCGGGAGATCGAAGACAAATGGGAAGGGTCGGTAAAGAACCACGATACTTCGGTGGCCCAGGCTTATCTGGCTGACGATTTTCGGGGCGTTAGCTCGAAGGGCGAGATAATGAACAAGTCGAAGCTGCTTTCCGAGATCAAGAAAGACACCGACGTTTATTCCGGGACAAAGAACCGCAAAGTAGAGGTGCGCGTTTTCGGCGGGCAATTCGCCGTGGCTAGCGGGACGTCGACCGAAGAAGGCAAGGACAAGGGCGGGCAGACATTCAAGCGGAGTTTTCGCTGGACCGATGTCTGGGTGTTGCGCAAAGACACATGGCAGTGCGTGGCGTCGCAGGCGATGCTCGTGAAATAGCCGGCCGTTTTGTTAAGCACGCGACAACAGTGTCGCAAAACAAAACCCGAAACGCGCGCGCGGTTCCCATTTCCCTCGCAAATCTCGGCGGCACACCCGTTGCTAAAAGTGCCGTATGCTCACGATATTCAGTTTTGTTATCGCCTTGGGCTCCGTGTGCATGAGTGTTTTCTGGGCGTGCAGAGAAGACACGATTGATCGCGCGTAGAACGGGGGCACGAATTTAAAGCGCAGGTTTACTCGCTGGCCACGGGCGTTACCTTACACGCCCATGGCGGTCACAGAGGAGCAAATCACAGAAGCGCTGAAGCGGGTGAAATATCCCGGGTTCAGTCGCGACATCGTGTCGTTCGGTTTGGTGAAGGGGATCCGCATCGACGGCGGCGCCGTTACCGTGCAACTAGCGCTGGCCACGAATGAGCCGGCGATTCCGCAGGCGATAAAGACGCAATCGGAAACAGTGCTGCGCGAAACGCCGGGCGTGGAGAGCGCGAAGGTGTTGATCGATATCCATGCGCCACCGGCCGGC
>DATILK010000386.1:0-4127 GCA_035476555.1 Chthoniobacterales bacterium
GCGAATGAACTCCATGGAGACTGAAACCAGGCCAACCGGATTACGGAACCCATGGCTGCACCTCGCGATCAGCGTGATCTGCGTGGCGATCTACGAACTGCTGTTAAAACGCGGCGCCGCGGAGACAGCGAACCCGAATTCGAGCTGGTCCTGGACCGGGCTCACCGGGCTCGGCTCGATCTACGTCTGGATCGCGATCGTCTTCGTCATTGTTAGCCTCATTACCTGGCTTTACGTGCTCCGTTATCTCCCGCTCTCGGTCGCGTTTCCTGTTTCGCAATCAGTCCACGTCCTCGTTCCGCTGGGAAGCTGGCTGATCCTCGGTGAGAACATCGTCACGCTGCGCTGGATCGGCATTGCGCTGGTCTCGTTAGGCCTGGCCATCGTCGCGAAACCGGTGGCGCGGTTGGAGGAAGAATTATGACAGTTGTCGCGCTCGTCATCGTTTTGGTCGCGCTCGTTGCGCACACCGCCGGCCAGATTTTTCTGAAACACGCGATGGCTTCGTCAAACAACGAAACCGGTTTTCGTTCGCGAGCGGTGGCGATTCCTTTCGCGATCGGAATTGTCCTGATGACGACGCAGTTCTTTCTCGTGCTGGGTTTGCTGCAACGCTACGACCTGAGTTTCATTTACCCGTTCCAAGGTCTCGGCGTCATCATCATCACGCTGACGGCCGGAATCACGCTCCGGGAAAAGCTCTCGCTTCAGCTCATGATTGGCTCGCTCCTGATTAGTTTCGGCGTGGTGCTGGTTTCAATGACTTAATGCCGGCCACAGGACGTCGAACGTGCGGCGATTGATTTTCCGAGCGGCTTCGATATCGACGGCCGGTAATTTCGGATGATCCATGGTCGCGATGAAACGTTGTTTCGCGCGCGAATACTTCGGCGGAGAAAACGCGCCACAGATATCACCGGCAACGATCTTCGCGTGAGTCCGCAGTTGGGCCAAAGCCCACGCCACGTCGTCGACCGCGAAACGGCCGCTCTCCCAATTCGTCACCGCGTCTTCCGCACGGAGGCAATCGAGATCGATGGTGACGTAAAGGTTCGAACCCTCCAGGGCCTGCGCGAACTGGATGAACTTCGCCTGCCAGTTCGAGCGCAGAATCGCGCCGCGCCGATTCTGATCCGATGCCGGCCGCTGGTCCGCCCACGGATGGATCTCCAATTCGCCACTTCGTTCGGCGCGACGATTGCCGAACAAGTTCCGTGGCCACCAGCACTCGAAATTCCCGCAACCCCAGACGCTGACTTTTTCGACGCGCGGCAGCTCGAGGGCGCGATTGATCCAGCCGCCACAACCCCAGCGCGGCGGACGCACGTCCCAATCCGGATGATTATCGAAAGAAATGAGCACGAACGGTTCGGTGAGCCGCCGAATCCAAAGTCCACTCAGGTGGTGGAAATCACCGGAACCATAAACAACAAACGGCGCCAGGCGCGGAGCGATCTCGCGGAAGAACTCCTCGATCAGGCGCGACGGCGCGGAGAAACGCAGGCGCGGACCCCATTCGCGGGCGTCGATTACCGGCAGATCGCGCGGCAGATCGGACCAGGCATCGTCGAAGTTCAGGTGCAAAGCTCGAAATTCCTATGCGCGCAGTTCGCCCGGCGCAAGCGAAGTTAAGGTGCAATGGCGAACCACAAGGCTAACGGCCGCAGAAAGAACGGGAATCAAAACGGAGAAGATCGCGACCTGTTTTGCCGGATCCGAGATGCATTCGGGGTCTTCGCGCGCAAGACGTCGAACATTCTGGGCAGCGCGTGGGCCTTCGTTTTGGCGATCGTCATCATCGTGGTCTGGGCCGCGACCGGGCCGACCTTTCATTATTCCGATACCTGGCAGCTCATCATCAACACCGGCACCACCATCGTCACCTTCCTGATGGTCTTCTTGATTCAGAATACCCAGAACCGCGACGCCAAAGCGGTCCATTTGAAACTGGACGAGCTCATCCGCGCGCTGGGTCCTGCGCGAAACAAGCTGGTTGATTTGGAAAAATTGTCCGACGACGAACTCAAGACGCTCGAATCAGAATTTGAAAAGCTCCGGAAGAAAGCCGAGGGCGCGAAAGAAGAAGTACAGGAATTGAAGGAGACGGCGCAGGGGAAAACTCGTTAGGCCGGCTTCTCTTTTTCGTTCGGCAACGGCAGGGCTTCGCTGGTGCGGATAAAAACCTTGCCACTCGGGCAGAGATCGAAAATCTCGCAGCGGCGGCAATCGGGTTTGCGCGCGAAACAGCGGCGCCGGCCGTGCCAGATCAACCAGTGGCTCCAGTTCGTCCACTGCTCCTTCGGCACGAGCTTCATCAAATCCTGTTCGATTTTTTCCGGATCGGTCTGGCGCGTGATTCTGAATCGATGCGAGAGCCGGATCACGTGGGTGTCGACGACGATCCCTTCGTCTTTATGAAAAGCGTTGCCGAGAACGACGTTGGCCGTCTTGCGGCCGACGCCCGGCAATCCGTGCAATTTCTCCATCGTATCGGGCACGCGACCGCCGTGCTCGGCGACGATGGCGCCGGCCGCTCCGCGAATGCTCTTCGTCTTGCTCCGGAAAAATCCCGTGGAACGAATCATCTTTTCCAGCGCCGCCGGCGTGGCTTTCGCGTAATCCGCCGCCGTCCGGAACTTGGCGAACAACGCGGGGGTGACGGCGTTCACGCGCTTGTCAGTGCACTGGGCGGAGAGAATCGTCGCCACCAAAAGTTCCAGCGGATTTCGGAAATCGAGCTCGCAATGCGCATTCGGATAAACCTTCGGCAGCGCCTTCACCAATTTCTGCACTCGCTCGCGAGCCGTCATCACGCCTCCTTCTTCCTGCTAACCATTGCTTTCGCGCGATTGAGGGCGCGACGTGCCCACGCGAATTCAGTTGCCAGAATTGCGAAGCCGATCGGAATCACGATAAAGGCCGGGCCCGGCAGGACAATGAGTGCCACTCCAATCAAGATGACAGTGCCGCCGATGATCGCGACGACGAGTTTGCGCACGTACTTCATCGCGAAGAGAGGGATTTGTCAGATCGCGAAGGCCGCGAGCCTTTGCTGCAATTGCGGCGGCGTGTGCGCAACGATCACGGCGAACTCGCCTTCGTAGCGCAATTCGAGCACGTGCCCGACGCGATGAATCTCTGCGATGAGCGCGCTCTCGCTCAACGGCACGCGAAAATGTGAGCGGAGCCGCCACGCGCCGAGCTCATTCTGCAACGCCTGCACCAGACCCGAAACGCCGATCCCTTTCCGTGCGGAAATCGCGACGCTGCCGGGAAATTTTTTCGTGTAAACAGCAATCGCCTCATCGTTCACGAGCAGGTCGATCTTGTTGAAAACCATCAGCGTCTGTTTGCCGAATGCGCCCAATTCTTTGACGACGGTATCGACCGCTTCGATGTGCTCATCGACCCGCGGATGGCTGAGGTCGACGACGTGGATCAGGAGATCGGCTTCGCTCACCTCTTCGAGCGTCGCCTTGAATGATTCGATCAGCGTGTGCGGGAGTTTGCGCAAAAATCCGACGGTGTCAGTGAGCAAAACGCGCTGGCGATTTGGCAACGTCAGGCTGCGCGTGGTCGGATCGAGCGTCGCGAACAGTTTGTTTTCAGCGACAACGTCGGCGCCGGTCAGCAAATTTAGCAAGGTGGATTTGCCGGCGTTGGTGTAACCGACGACGGCTGCGACCGGCCACTGATGCCGTTTGCGGCCCTGGCGCTGGACCGACCGAACTTTGCGCACGCCTTCCAATTCCCGCTCGAGTCTCGCGATCCGTTCCTGGACCCGCCGGCGATCCACTTCCAATTGCGTTTCACCGGGTCCGCGCGTTCCAATGCCACCGGTCTGACGCGACAAGTGGGTCCACATGCGGGTGAGACGCGGCAGCAGATATTGCAATTGCGCGAGCTCAATCTGCAATCGACCTTCCCGACTTCGCGCGCGCTGCGCGAAGATGTCGAGAATGAGCTGGGTGCGATCGAGCACTTTCCGCGAAAGCAGTTCCTCCAAATTTCGACCCTGCGCCGGTGAAAGTTCGTCGTCGAAAATCACCGACGTGACGTTCTGGTGGTTGAACGATTCCTTGATCAACTCCGCCTTGCCCTTGCCGATGTAGTAGGGCGCGGTCGGT
>DATILK010000387.1:0-4084 GCA_035476555.1 Chthoniobacterales bacterium
TCCCGCCCACTCTGCAATGGACGCCGGTGACGCTCCGCGCTCTCCAGGCTGCGGTCAGCCATGGAATGCGCGAGCAGGTCCGCCTTCTCCTGAGCAAACATCCCGCGCCGCCAACCGCTGAAGGCGGCGTCGTGCCACTGATCGCTTACGCCATTGCGAATGACGACACGCCGCTCTTCCAAGCGCTTCTCGCCGGCGGCAGCGACCCGAATCTCGTGATTCCGAAAACAGCCGAGAAAGAATTCATCGCGCTGGTCAAATCGAAATATCTGCGGCTTTACATCCAGGAAGAAACCGGCGTGAACCTGCTCATGCTCGCGGCCGGGCTCGGCAAAGCCGAATACGTCCGCGCGTTGCTCGACGCCGGCGCCGATCGGAATCACCACACGCCGCGCGAAAAAATGTTACCGCTTTATTTCGCGGCCTGGACGGAAAACTGGCAGTGCGTCCAGATGCTTCTCGGTGGCGGACCACAACCGGAGCAGCTCCGCGTCGAGATTTCGCTCGCGAAACAACACATGACGGTGATCAAGGACGGCGCGACCGTTTTCGAAACCAAAGTTTCCACGGGCCGCAATGGTTTCACGACGAAGCCCGGCTATTACGTCATCACCGACAAGGACCGCGACCATCGCTCGACGATTTACAAATGCCCGATGCCCTATTTCATGCGGCTAAGCTGCCGTGATTTCGGAATGCACGAGGGCGTCGTCCAACCCTATCCGGCGTCACACGGCTGCATCCGGTTGCCGGGAGACGCCGCGAAAAAATTGTTCGTCGACCTGCCCATCGGCACGGTCGTGAGCATTAACTGACCGGCGGCGCGCACAATCGCGCGTCGACTTTTTCGCCCGCTTCAAATAACGTCTCGCCTTCCGTTATGGATGAGACGCCGATAGCAGGACTGAGCGCATTGCGTCATGAATACGACGCGCACGGACTCCGCCGCGCCGATCTTCATCCTGATCCGATCGAACAATTCCGCGCCTGGTTCGCCGCTGCCCTGGCCGCCGACATTCGCGACGTCAACGCGATGAGCCTGGCGACAGCCACACCGGACGGAAAACCGTCCGCGCGCATCGTTTTGCTCAAAGGCGTGAATTCGAGCGGTTTTAGTTTTTTCACGAACTACGATAGCGAAAAAGGCCAGCAGCTCGATGCCAATCCGCACGCCGCGCTTTGCTTCTATTGGACGAAACTTGAGCGCCAAATCCGGATTAGCGGCCCGGTCGAGAGAACGTCGCGCGAAGATTCCGCAGCCTATTTTCATTCGCGGCCAGCGGGTAGCCGGCTCGCCGCGTGGGCCTCGAAGCAAAGTGAAGTCATCGATGCGCGCAAGATTCTCGACGCGCGTTTCCAGGCAATGACGGAGCGTTTTGAAGGCGAAGAAATTTCGTTGCCGCCGCATTGGGGCGGTTACCGAGTGAAACCGGAGCAGATGGAATTCTGGCAAGGGCGGCCGAATCGTCTCCACGATCGCTTTCGTTATACGCGCCGCGCCGACGACTCGTGGCAGATCGATCGCCTCGCGCCGTGATGTCCGGCGATTCGTCGCGCTCGCGCGCCTGGAAAGACAATCCGCATCCGCGTTACTGGTGGCACCGGTTGCCGGGCGCCGATTACGTTCCGCCGGTTTATTCGGACCTTTCGGAGGAGGAGTGGAACGTCGTGCGCGATTGGTACGCGGAGTCCGATCGAAACGGTCCGATCGGTGAATGCGCGGTTCCGTTGATTTCGCTCTTGCACGGCCTGGTCATGGGCAATCGCCTGACCCGTATCGCGCAGCTCGGGACGTGCGCCGGTTATTCCGCGTTGCTTCTGGGCTGGATGCTGCGGCGAATGAACGCGCGTCACAGCCTGTTCAGTTTGGATATCGATCCCGCCATGTGCGAGCTGGCGCGTGGGTGGATTGCACGCGCCGGGCTCCAGGATTTTGTTGAGATCGCCGAAGGAAATTCGCTCGACGCAGCATCGATCGACGCGGCCCGAAAATATCTTGGCGGCGATCCGGAGATGATCATCGTCGACAGCTCACACGAATATCATTCGACGGTCGCCGAGCTCGATCTTTGGTATCCCGCGCTCGCGCCCGGCGGACTCATCGTTCTCCACGATGTCAGTGAATTCGCGGCCGGCTTCGATATCACGAACGAGGGAGGCGTCCGCCGCGCCTTTACCGAATGGCGAGCGAAACATCCGGACGCGGAAACGTTTTCGCTCAACAGCCAGTCCCGCTCGATGGACGAAGCGCGTCCGCTTTACAAAGACGCTTGTGGCGTCGGCCTGATTCAGAAGCCGCAACATGGCTGATCCGCGACTCAAATTGCTGCGCGGCGACATCACAAAGTTGAGCGTCGATGCGATCGTGAACGCGGCGAATACGACGTTGCTCGGTGGCGGCGGAGTCGATGGCGCCATTCATCGCGCCGCCGGCCCGGAGTTACTGGCTGAATGTAAAACACTCGGCGGTTGCCAGCCCAGCGAAGCGAAGATCACGCGCGGCTATAATTTACCTGCGCGCTTCGTGATTCACACGGTCGGTCCGGTCTGGTCTGGCGGAACGCGGGGCGAACCGGAGACGCTCGCGAATTGTTATCGCAATTCGTTACGCATCGCCGTCGACAACAACATTCGCACCATCGCCTTCCCCGCCATCAGCTGTGGCGCTTATCGCTATCCGATCGCCGCCGCCGCCACGAGCGCCGTCGAAACCGCCTCGGAGTTTTTGCGCGACAACGATTCGATCACCGAAATCATCTTCGTCGTTTCCACCGACGAAATCGAAGCCGCCTATCAGGGTCTGCTCTCCTCTTAGTTCGGCGTTGGACGTTGGGCGTTGGGCGTTCGACGTTTTCCCCCTTCATGCGCCGCGAGGATTTACCGATCTTTGAGCTCGAGCCCGCGATCGTAGAAAACCTTCGCGCTCATTCCCGCCTCATCATTCAGGCGCCGACCGGTTCCGGAAAATCCACCCAGGTTCCGCAGATTCTTCTCGACCACGGCATGCTCGGCGACGGCCAGGTCGTCATTCTTCAACCACGGCGTCTCGCCGCGCGACTGCTCGCCGCGCGCGTCGCGGCCGAACGCAAGAGCCGGCTCGGCGATGAAGTCGGCTACCAGATTCGATTCGAGAACGTCACCTCGGCGCGCACCCGAATCCGTTTCGTCACCGAAGGAATTCTCCTCCGCCAATTGATCCAGGATCCGGACTTGCGCGGGATCTCAGCGGTTCTTTTCGATGAATTCCACGAGCGCCATCTCTACGGCGACATCACTCTCGCCCGCGCGCTCTCACTTCAAAACACTTCGCGACCCGATCTGAAGCTCGCCGTGATGTCCGCCACACTCGATGCCGGACAGTTGGAAAAATATCTCGCGCCTTGTTCGCTTCTGACTTCCGCCGGCCGCGCGTTTCCCGTCGACATCGAATACCTGCCGAAACCGTGCGAAGGCGACGATTACCCCATCTCGGACCTCGCGGCCGATGAACTGGAACGGCTCGCGCCCCAGACGGAGGGCGACGTTCTGATCTTCATGCCGGGAAAATATGAAATCGGTCGAACGATTTCCGCCGTGCGCGCATCGCGCGTGAGCGACCAATTCGTTGTGCTGCCGTTGCACGGTGAATTGCCACCCGCCGAGCAGGACGCCGCGCTCGCGCATTACGAAAAACGCCGCGCCATCGTCGCGACCAACGTCGCCGAAACTTCGCTCACTATCGACGGCGTCCGCGTCGTGATCGACAGCGGCCTGGCGCGGATCGCGAGGTTCGATCCGCGGCGCGGCATCAACACTCTGCTCGTGGAAAAAATCAGCCGCGCCTCTGCCGATCAACGCGCCGGCCGCGCCGGTCGAACTGCGCCGGGGCGCTGTCTGCGTCTTTGGACCGAGCGCGAACATCTTGATCGCGCCACGCAGGAATTGCCGGAAGTGAAGCGTCTCGATCTTGCCGAAGTTGTGCTGACTCTCAAAGCCAGCGGCGTCGACGACATCGCAACATTTCGCTGGCACGAACCGCCGGACCCACGGGCACTCGCGCGCGCGGAACACTTGCTGCTCGATCTGGGCGCGCTCACTGATGGAA
>DATILK010000388.1:0-1651 GCA_035476555.1 Chthoniobacterales bacterium
TCAAAGATAGGGCCGGGTGAAAGACAAACGGGAATTTCGAACGCGCCGCGGTTTGCGCTGGTGGTGGGCGCTCTTCGCTGGCGCAGTGATCCTGATTCCTGCCAGTCTTTGTTTCGATGCAAACGCGCAAGCGTGGATTGTCCAGCACCAGAGCAGCGGTGCGCGAAGTTTCATGCAGGCGGTGAGCAAGTACGGCGATTGGCCGGAACATGTGGCGCTCGGGCTGGTCCTGCTCGGAATTGCCTACTGGCGCGGGAGCAAACGCTGGACGCGAATCTTTGCCGCAATGTTAATCGCGTGCGCGCTGGCGGGCGTTTCCGCTCGGGTCGTGAAGATCGCGACCGGACGCTCACGGCCGAATGTCCAAACCGAAGCTGGTTGGAACGGGCCGCGGCTCAGTGCGCGTTACAACGCGTTTCCTTCCGGACACACCGCGGCATCGACGGCGTTCTTCGCGACGCTCGCGTTTGCGAGTTGGCGGATTGGCGCGGGATTTCTCGTGATTCCGCTGCTCATCGCGTTCTCGCGGATGTACGTCGCGGCGCATCATTTGTCGGATGTAGTGGGCGCTGCGCTAATCGGGCTCGGCGTTGCCTACTTTATTGCGCAACGTTTATCAATTAGTCCACCGTCGCAGAGCTCCGCCCTCCAGTAGCGGGCTTGCCCCGGCGGAGATGGGTGGCACACTTCTCGCGCGCCAAACTTTCGGAGGGGTGGTCGAGTGGTTGATGGCTCCGGTCTTGAAAACCGGCAGGGCGCAAGCCCTCGTGGGTTCGAATCCCACCCCCTCCGCCGTCAAAATTCAAAATTCGAACGCTCGACAGCGCTATATGTTCATGTGAACTTGATGCGTGCCAAAACGCAAAAAGAGCAAGTTCGTCCCCATCGTCGACGAAGAGCCGCCACCTTCACCGGCGATCCACGGACGAAGCGCTTCCTGGAATCCGGCGAACCGATTCGAAAAATTGCACGTCGATCTCGGCGATGAAGACGTTGTCCAGATCGATCCGACAAGCGACGAAGAAGCAAAGCCGCGGCGCGACACCCAATTTTTTCGTGACCTGACCAAGACGATCATCGCGCGGAACGACAGTCCGGACGTGGGATTTGAAACGAGCATCTATCCGTATCGCGGTTGCGAGCACGGCTGCATCTACTGTTTCGCGCGACCAACCCATGAATATCTCGGAATGTCCGCCGGTTTGGATTTCGAGAGCCGGAGCATGGTGAAGCAAAATGCGGCGAAGTTGCTTGAGGCCGAGCTCTCGTCACCGAAATGGAAACCGCAGGTGCTCGTGATGAGCGGCGTGACCGATCCCTATCAGCCGGTCGAACGAAAACTGCGGATCACGCGCAGTTGCTTGGAAGTGCTGGCAAAATTTCGCAATCCGATCGCGATCATTACGAAGAACAGGCTGGTGACGCGCGACATCGATTTGCTGGGCGAGCTCGCGAGTCACAACGCGGCGGCCGTGAATGTGTCAGTGACTTCACTCGACCCTGAAATCCAAAGAATAATGGAGCCGCGGACATCGTCGCCTTCCGCGCGGCTGGAAGCAGTGGCGGCATTGCACGCGGCCGGAATCCCGGTCGGCGTAATGGTGGCGCCGATCGTGCCCGGCCTGACGGATCATGAAGTGCCGAAGATCGT
>DATILK010000389.1:0-9533 GCA_035476555.1 Chthoniobacterales bacterium
AGTGGTGTATGACTTCGGCAGCGAAGCGTTCCATCTCTTCGAGCTGAGGACTGCATTGTAAGAGAAGCAAATTGACGCCCGCCGCCTCAAACTCATCGATTCGGGCTGCGACCCGATCGGGCGTCCCGACGAGGCCGGGGCGCAAACCCCGGTTCGAAACCGAATATTCCTCGATCGACATTTGTCCTTCGAGCTTTGTTCCGCTGAGCCACTGCCGATAGTTATCATATCCGGCACTGGAAGCTTTGATGTTGGTAATGCGAGCTAGTTCTTCTTCCGCTTCTTCTTGTGTATCGCGAACGATGGCATAGGCCGCCATGCCAAATAGCATCGGCGGTAACTCGAGCCTTTCGCGGCGGGTCCGCATATCGGCAATCTTCTCGCGGATCCGCCTCGGCGGATCGCCATGCATGACGTAGGCGTCGCATCGCTCGGCGATCAGATTCTTTGCGGCTTCCGATTCCCCGCCGGCATAAATCACCGGGCGGGGCTGTGTGATCGGCTTGGGCGCGAGGATTCCATCTTCGATATGGTAATGCTTTCCGTTGAAAGAGAATTCGTCTCGCTTCCACATCCCGTCGACTACTTCTAACCACTCGGCCGTGCGCTCGTATCGGTCATTGTGTTGTTCGAAGCGCACTCCATACTTCCGGGCCTCATCGGCCCACCAGGAGCTAACAACGTTTAACGATAGCCGGCCGCCGCCGCCGATGTGATCAATGTTTGCAGCTTGTTTAGCAAGAAGAGCTGGCAAGTGGAATGTAGGACGCACCGCGACCATTAACTCGAGCCGCTTAGTTACCGCAGTAAGCGCAGCAGCCGTGCTCCAGGCATCCAAGGCAGGCGCCCCGGCGTCCTTGATATCGTTCAAGTTCAACTCTGCGATCAGCGCCAGGTCATAGCCAATCTCTTCGCTGCGCTGGGCGAGCTTGCGCGCGTATTCCCAGCTTGCCTCCATCCGCTCGTCATCGACGTTCCGGAGCCAGCCTCCAAAGACTGGTAACCAATAGCCATAACGCATTATTGGGTCTCCTGTTGTCGTTCGAGGTAATCGACTAGTCGCCCATGTGGGTCGAATCCGATAACACGCGGAGCTTCGGCCACGAAGTTCGACAGAGCGTTGATGTCGTAGAAAACAGCACGGCCATCGCGATCGTCTGTCAGGTATTCCACGCTGCCGGCATCGATGCCCGCATGAGCGACAATTTTCTCGACCGCGTGGATCACATCGCGCGGCGGCGTGCATGCTTGCACTCTCAATCCCACCGCGGGTGAATCGGTCTCATTGCGGCAGATCTCAGCCGGACAAAGATTGAAGTCCTCGCCGCTGGTGAAGACGTCGATCGCATAAAGAAACTTACCGCCCAGCGTCTCGACGCGGGTAATATGGCCGTCGCGCAGCGGGACAAGTTCCTGGACGAGGGCTACCTGATCGATTCCCAATTCCAATTTGCCTTGCTCGATGGAGGCCCGTAGTTGCTGGGGCGAATCAAACCGCGCGATGCCCGCGCCGCGCCCACCAATGTTTGGCTTGACCAACAGAGGGAATCCCAGCTGCGACGACGCCACTAGAATCTCATCCGCGCAATTGACAACGCGAGTATTCGGAAAAGGCAGACCTAACGAGTGAAGTAATCGGAGTTGCAGCGCCTTGGACGTTTCCAGGGCGAAGGCTCGGCTGCCGTTAATGACGCGGACGCCGCATTCTTCCAGATGCGTTAGGTAACTATGGGTAAAGAATATTCCCTGACCGTTCCCGCGTAGATACGCCGACGCGCTCATGCGATTGACAAAGAGCGAGAAATTTACGCGTTCCGCCGCCGGATCGTAGGAAAGACAGGACGCCTTCAGCTTCACATAATCGATCCTGCGCGCATCGAGCTCCGCGAAGAGCGGCTGGAACCAATCCGGGTGTTCGTAGTAAATCGCAATCGTTCTTGAAGTCATGGGAGCGCCACTCGACTGCGACTAGCTACTTTTCAGTTATCGTCGGGACCCGTCCCCGGTTTCAGCGAATGCCTCGAGTTTGCGCTCATGCTTCTTTGCGCCGTGCTCAGCGTCTCTGTCGGCACCGCCTTTCGCATGCTCCGCGATCCTGGCCTGGGCTGTCCGCCGGGAAGCGGCGCCGGTCCGATCCTGATCGCAGGTTGCACCGGCAAACTCATTGCTAGTCTCGCGAAAAACGCCTGCCGACGGTCGTAAGATATTTGACTGATCGTAGTGTGCATAGTGTTTCTGGATCCGCTCGCGTCAGCGCGATCTTGCAAATCCGATTTGTTTCCTAGTGGTTACCCCAACCCCATCTTTGCGAGTAACGGGCCCCGAATCTGACCGTCCGGTGACAAGCCGTGCCCGCGCTCATAGTCACGGATAGCTCTCCGGGTAGCATTGCCGGTCACGCCATCGATTGCGCCATGATAATAACCTGCGCGAGCCAGACGGAGCTGGACTTGTTCAACCACGGAGCCGGTGTATCTGGGCGCGGCTTGATAAACAGGCTGATTGTAAGGACCGTATCCGTACTCGTAGGGATAGTATCCGTAATACGAATAGGGATAGTCATAGAACGGGTCCCAAAAATCCCCAAAAAAAACAAAGCGATCGTTGAAATCGCCATGGTGATGGCGATCACGATCCCCATTGCGGAATGGCCTGGACCGGGTCATGCCCCCCGCGGAACGCGGCCCGCGTGGTGCGAAACTTCCCTGCATGCCGCCGGGCCCTCGACCGTTGCGAAAGGCACCGCCGTGAAAGGCACCGCCGTGAAAGGCGCCCCCATGAAAACCGCCGCTGAAGCCGCCGTGTCGCTGTGCCATCGCGTTTGAGCCCGCAAAGATCCAAACCGCGACTGCAATTATCGCTGCAATAAGGTTCTTGTAGATCATAAGCACATTTCCCCTAGTTCTTCGGCCTCTTTTCCTTCTATTAATGTAAACCGGTTTTGGCCTCGGTTTATTCCGCTCTGGCGAAGAAAAAGGACTGGCGGGTTGACTTGGGACTCGCGGATAAGCGGCGTCGCTACAGCAGACCGTCGAAGAGCGCACGCAATTGTTGCGCGCTTTGTTCGATCGAAAAATTTTCACGCGCGATTTGCCGGCCGCGTTCACCAAGCCGGCGGGCGCGTTCCGGATCGGCGATCGTTCTCCCGATCGCATCGGCAAGCGCAACAGGATCGCGCTCCGGCACGAGTTCTCCAGTTACGCCCGGCTCGACCATTTCGGGAATTCCGGCGAGCGGCGTTGAAATTACCGGCAAGCCCGCGGCCATCGCTTCCATGATCACGGTGGGCAGATTATCCATCCCGCCGTCGGCTTCGCGCGTGCACGGCAACGCAAACACGGTCGCGTGCGCCAGGCGCGCTGCGATCTCGGCCTGAGTCTGCGGACCAGTCAACGCGACATGGTTTTTCAAATCCGCAGCAGCAATCTGCGCCCGAAGCGATTCTTCAAGCGGACCTTCACCGACAATGCTGCAGTGAAATGATTTGCCGCGGGAACGAAGCGATGCGCACGCGCTGACCAAATCACTGAAGCCTTTCTTCTCGATCAGGCGACCGATGGAAATTATTTGCGGCGGCGCGCTGCCGAAATCCGTCTCGGAGAATTTCGACAGGTCCACGCCGTTATAAACCCGATGAATTTTCGCGGCGCTTTCCGGGAATCGTTCCTGCAAAAGACGCACGGCGTAATCGCTCACGGTGACGACTCGCGCCGCGGCTCCAATTAAGTTCGCCAGCGAAACCGCAAAATCGCGTGGCGCGAAAATGTCGTTCGCGTGCGCGGTGAAGCTGTAGGGGCTCCCGAAGAATTCGTTGATCCAGTAGGCGGTGCGCGCGGCCATTCCCGCGAAGTGGGCGTGAATCTGCCGCAGCCCTTTTTCCCGCAGACGCACGCCAACATAGATGGCCTGATACAGCCGCAGGAAATCCGATTTGCGTCCCCAATCCCCCACCCGCTGACGCGCGACATCCGGGATGGCTTTCGTTTTCAGGAGCCGGTCGACTTCCGGGACCAGCGCCTTTTCCTCGGGCAAATAATGGACGCGCTCGACGAGGTTCGGGTCCCAATCCTGTTCCGGTTCCGCGACCGGCCGGCGGATCGAGAAAGCGTGGACCGTTGTCCCCTGCCGCTCCAGCTCAGCGACTTCGCGATAGCAAAAGGTTTGGCCGAACGATGGGAACCGCTCGAATAAGTAGGCCACCTCGCGCATAGCCGAAGAGTGGCTGCCCCTCGCCGAGGATGCAAGGCGGCGGCGGAGCACGACTCCTGCTTTTATCCCGGCCATGCTGGCACGCGATTTCTTCGCCTATTGCACGACCCTGAAGCTTCTGGAGCTGAAGGCCATCGGCGAGCTGTCTCGCGTCCGGCATCTCGGCGAAGGCGAGACGCTTTATTCCACGGGCGACGCCGGCGACTCGCTTTTCATCATCAATCGCGGTGTCGTCGAAGTGATCCAGCCAGCGGCCCAGAATTCCCCGGCCACCTATCTGTCGCGCGGCGACGTGCTCGGCGACGTCGAAACGCTATCGGGTCTGCCCCGTAAACAAATCGCCCGGACCTGCGAGGCGGTAAGCGTCCAATGTTTTCAGCGGAAAGATTTCGCAGAGCTGATCAAGCGGGTCCCGTCGTTCTTTCATTTTCTCAGCGGCCAACTGGCGTTACGCCTTTCCCAGGCGCGCGATCTTGCGATGACGCAGAGCCATTGCCTCGAGCTCAGCGGCAATCTCTCGCATTTCGATCTCATCACGGTTTACCAAACGATCTCGAACTCGTCGCAAACAGGACAGCTCCGGATCTCGAACACCGGCGGCGAACTCGTCTCAGCCTTTTTCTTCGAGCAAGGCCAGCCGCGTTGGGGGCAATTCGAGCACCTCACCGGCGAGGAAGCGTTCTGGCAACTCTTCGTCAACGAGAACCTCACCGGGACGTTCGCCTTTTCCACGACCGAGCTGCCGGAAAAAGATTGGATCCAATCCGAACGCATCACAAAAAATGCGAGCGAGATGCTGATCAACGCCTTGCAGGGACGGGACGAGTTTGCCGAGCTCAAGCAGAAATTCGCGGACGGTGCGGCGACTTTGGAGAGAAACAAGCCAAGCTTGACCTGGCCGGCCGGCGCGCCACCGGAATCGCTGACGGTAGCGGAGCAGGTTTGGAATTTTGCCGGCAAAGGTCCGGTAACGGTCGAACAGATTTTCCAGCAGTGTGCGGTTTGCGAACTGAAGGTTTATCAGGTCGTCGACGAATTGGTACAATCGCGGCACTTCACCTGGTCGTACCAGGCGACCAGCGCAAAGGTGGCCTGACGTTCGATGAAATCGCTTTCTCTCGTTCTACTCCTCGCGTTGTGCATGCCCGGCTGCATGTTTTCGAAAAGTGCGCGGATGGATCGCGCTTACTACAAGCAGCTCAAACAAGTTCGAGTCGCACGCGAGAAACGCCGGGAGCAATTGATCCAGCATCAGCGCGCGGAGATGCCGTCCCTCCGCAATTCGCCGCCGCCGCTGGAAATGCAAACTGTGCAACAGATGCCAGCCGCCGCCCCGGAGCAGCCGTAGCGACAGTTTTCGCAGCGTTCCCTACGCCTGCGGGATTGTTACCTACTTCCCGAGCTCGTAGAGATATTCCACGAACGACAGCACGGCGCCGTCGAATCCCTGGATCTTGGGGTTCGTCGATTCGATGACGTAATATTCATCCGGCGCGTGGGCGCCGCTGCCGTGGCCGAGACCAAAATGTCCCGACGCGAGTTTCAACGGCTCACTCGTGAAGACGTAACCGGGATAGGATCCTGCGTTCCACGGCCACATCACCGGATCGATCCCCGCCGCTTTCAACACCGCGACCTGCGATTGAATGAACGGCGAAGTGGCCGGCGTCGTGGTCGGATCGTATCCGCCGGTCATGTTCACATCGATGTCGCCGAAGCCGTGCTTCTGCAGATGCGCCTTCAAGGCCGCGAGCGCTTCGGTCGCTTTCATTCCGGGAACAAGACGCATGTCTATTTTCGCCGACGCGCTATGCGCCAGAATCGTCTTGCCGCCGGGGCCGGTGTAACCGCCGACCAAACCTTCGATGTTCACCGTAGGCTGCGACTCGAGACGTTCCTGCGCCTGTTCCCACGGCAGGTCGTTTATCCAATGCTGGACGCCGAGGCTCTTCTTCCGCTGCGCTTCGTCCTGCCGCTTCGAAGCGTCGGCGATCATTTTCTTTTCTTCGGCGGTAAGCGGCCGCGGCTTCGGATAATTTTCGATCGTGATGTCGTTCCCGTCCGCAGACACGAGCGTGTCGAGCGCCTTCACCAAGTGCCAGGCCGGACTGTCGACCATCGCCTTGAGTGAAGAATGAATGTCCTTCGCCGGACCGCGTCCCCATTTCTCACCGCTCGAAGTGAGCTCGCATTCGATCACGCCTTTCGCACCGAGACTCACGGTCACGACGCCATCCAAACCCTGAGACGCTGACGGCATGAAAACGCCGATGGTTTTTTCCAGCGCCGCTTTCACCTCAGGCTTGAGCGCTATCTGCGCGATGTGGGGCGAACCGATTTCCTCTTCGCCTTCCGCCACCATCACCAGGTTCACCGGTATTTTCTTGTTCGCGCCCTTGATCGCGTGAAGCGCAGCGAGAAACGCGGCCTCGGGCCCTTTTTGATTCACTGCGCCGCGACCGACGACAGATTTCCCTATGCCCGGCTTGTCGACGATCGCAGCGTCGAGAGGCGGCGAAGTCCATTCCTTAGGATCGAACTGTTTGACGTCGTACATGAAATAAAGGCCGACAGTTTTTTTCGCGCCCGCATCGAGCGTCGCGAACACACCCGGTTTTCCATCCGTCTGGATCACCGTCGCCTGCTGAAAGCCCGCGTCCTTCGCAAGCTTCGCCATGTACTCCGCGCCCTCGGCGGAGTTCAGACCTTCCGCCGCGATCGACGGCAGCTTGATCCAATCCTGAAGTCGCTTCACTGCTTCATCGTGACGCTTTGTGATTTCGGCTTTGATCGGCGCGAGATCTTCAGCGGCGCGGGCGGTAAGCGCGGTCACGAACGCGACAAGGACAATAGGCAGAAGGCGATTATGAGTGCTCATGAAGATATCTCTCACAAAGGTCACAAAGGATCACAACGAAAATCTTGCTCTTCCTTGTGATCTCGTTTCCAAACAGAGTTTGGCAGCGAGGTGGGTTGTGAGTTTAAAACTCCGCGCTGCCTGGTGTGCGGGCGAAGGGAATCACGTCGCGGATATTCGAGACGCCGGTGACGAACATGAGCATGCGCTCGAACCCGAGACCGAACCCGGCATGCGGCACCGTCCCGTAACGGCGCAAGTCGAGATACCATTTGTAATCGGCCGGATCCATTTGGTGGCGGCGCATGTTTTCCTCCAGCACGTCGAGACGTTCTTCGCGCTGGCTGCCGCCGACGATCTCGCCGATGCCGGGCACAAGCACATCCATCGCGGTCACGGTTTTCCCGTCGTCGTTCAAACGCATATAGAACGGTTTGATTTCCTTCGGATAATTGAAAACGGTAACCGGACATTTGAAGTGCTTTTCCGTCAGCCACCGCTCGTGTTCCGATTGCAGATTCGCGCCATAAGCGACCGGGAATTCGAATTTCTCGCCGCTCTTTTTCAGCAGCTCGACCGCATCGGTGTAGGTGATCCGCTGGAACGGCCGCTCAATCACGAAATCGAGACGGGCCATCAACTCTTTATCGACAAACTTTGAGAACAACTCGAGGTCTTCCGCGCAATTCGTCCGGACGTCGCGGATGAGATATTTCACCATCTCTTCGGCGAGATCCATGTCGCCCTGCAAATCGCAGAACGCGATTTCCGGCTCGATCATCCAGAATTCGTTCGCGTGGCGCGAAGTGTTTGAATTCTCCGCGCGGAACGTCGGCCCGAACGTATAAACTTTCGTCAGCGCGCACGCGAACGCTTCGGCTTCCAGCTGTCCGCTCACCGTCAGGTAGGTCGAGCGCGCGAAAAAATCCCGGGCGTAATCGATCGAGCCGTCGTCGCGGCGCGGCGGTTGTTTTAGATCGAGCGAGGTGACGCGGAACAGTTCGCCCGCGCCCTCGCAATCGCTGCCGGTGATGATCGGCGTGTGGACGTAAACGAACCCACGTTCCTGGAAAAATTGGTGAATCGCGAACGCGAGCCGGCTCCGGACGCGAAACACGGCGCCGAACAAATTTGAGCGCGGCCGCAGGTGCGCGATCTCGCGGAGAAACTCCGGCGTATGACCCTTCTTCTGCAGCGGATAGGTCTCATCCGATGCGCCGACGATTTCGATTTCGTTCGCGACAACTTCCCACGCCTGGCCTTTGCCCTGCGAGGCGACGAGCTCGCCGCGGACGATGATAGACGCGCCAGTCTGAAGCCGCTGGACTTCCGCATAATTCGGCAGCGCGCTTTTCGCGATGATCTGAAGACTGCGCAGACAGGAACCGTCGTTCAGCTCGATGAACGAGAAATCTTTCGAGTCGCGCCGGGTTCGGACCCATCCCTGGACCCGGACGCTGGGGATCGGCGCAGTGCTGGCCAGGGCGGTTTTTACGGAGAGCGATCCTGACATGCCGGAAGTTGGCCGGGGCTGACCGATTCGACAAGCAAGTTGTCGCGATTAGCGTGTGCGCTTTCGTTTATGGCAGAACGTCGCCTGATTCTTTGGGACATCGATATGACGCTGGTGAATACCGGCGCGGCGGGCCAGCACGCGCTGGTTCGCGCTACCATTGAGTGGTTTGGCGGCGACGGAGATTTGAGCGGTGTCGAAATCGCCGGGCGCACCGATCGCGCAATCGCTCGCCAGATCATGGAGAAATACGGCAAGCCCGCGACGGAAGAAAACGTGACTACGTTTCTCGATCGTTACGTGTCGCTCTTGCCGGAAGAATTGCCGAGGCGCCATGGCCGTGTCCTGCCCGGCATTCGCGAATTACTGGAAGACTTGGCGCGGCAGCCGGACAAGACGCTGGGATTGCTCACGGGAAATCTGGAACGCGGCGCGCAACTGAAGCTCGCGCATTACGATCTGTGGCAGTTCTTTCCGTTCGGCGCGTTCGCCGATGATCATCACGACCGCAATGCGCTGGGTCCCTGCGCCGTCCGTCGCGCAGCGGCGCACGCACGTTTTGAATTCCGTCCGGAACAGGTGGACGTCGTCGGCGACACCGGGCACGACATTGCCTGCGGGAAAGCTTTCGGCGCGCGAACCATCGCGGTGGCCACCGGTTCATGGTCGCGCGCGCGATTGGCGGAAGCGGAACCCGACTTTCTCTTTGATGATCTGGCAAACGTGAACGAAGTGAAAAAGAAGCTCGGCTGGTGACGGCCGGGACCACAACAGCTTCCGAACTGTAACCGTATGAGTTTGCCCGACGCCCCGAATGTTCTGCCGCTGGAAGGCGAGATCGATCTGCACATTTCGCCGCGCGTCTCAGCGTCGCTCGGGGCAATGATCGAGGAAAAGCCGCAACGCCTCGTGGTCGATCTCTCGAAGGTGACTTACATCGATAGCTCAGGGCTG
>DATILK010000390.1:0-2798 GCA_035476555.1 Chthoniobacterales bacterium
GCCATATCGTCATCGCGCGCGGAGCGCACGATCCACCTGTCGAGATTCGTTGTTTTGTTTTCATTCGGCGCGAAGAGCTATGATCGGGTCCACTCGCGTCGCCCGCCGCGCCGGGACCCACGCGGCGACGAACGCGACGGCGGAGACGAGCAGGACAATGCCGATGAACGTCCCCGGATCGGACGCGCCGACGCCGAAGAGCAGGCTGTTTAACAAACGCGTTGCGGCAAACGCACCGGCGAGACCGACAACGAGACTGATGCCGACGAGCGTCATCGCCTGCCCCACGATCAGGCGGAAGATTGAACTCTTCCCCGCGCCGAGCGCGATTCGAATTCCGATCTCGCTGGTCCGTTGCGCAACGGAATAAGCGAGGACGCCGTAAATTCCGATCGCCGTCAGGAGCAGCGCGGTTCCGGCGAAAATCGAGAGCAACAGAGTATTGAATCGCGGCCGCGCCAGGGAGCGCGAGATGTATTCTTCGAAAACGCGCACGCTTGTGAGCGGAATCGTTGAATCCATCGCAGCGAGTTCCTTTCTGATGGAATTCGTGAGCGCGTTCGGATTCGAAACACTCGTCCGCACCACGATCGACATCACGTGGATGGGAATCTGGGTCCGCGGCAGATACATTTCCGGCGAGTCCTCGTTTTTCAGGGAGAGATGCTTGACGTTGCCCACGACGCCGACGATCTCGCGAATTTTTTCGGGGTTGTCATCCGCGGAGAATCCGGGCTGGATCCGTTTTCCGATCACGTTCTCGCCCGGGAAAAATTTCTGGGCGAAGCGTTCGTTTACGATCACCACCGGCGCCGAGGTGTACTGGTCGCGTTCGTCGAAGACGCGGCCTTGTCGGACGGGAATGCCCATCGTTTTGAAATAATCGACCGCGATCATCCGGACCGGCGCCCCGGGGCGCTGTCCTTCCGGCAACGGATGATCGAGGTTGTCGAACGAAGTCACCATGTTACTCCCGCTCAAGGGCAGGGGGAGAATCGCGCTCGCCGATTCCACTCCGGGAATCGTGCGCACCCGGGTCAAAAACTGATCGTAGAACGCGATCACGTTTTCGTTTTTCGGATAGGCCACCTCCGGCAGGCCGATGCGCGCGGTGAGGAGGCGCTCGGTGCGCAGGCCCGGCTGGACCCGGCCGAGCCGCGCGAAACTCTGGATCAAAAGCCCGGCCGAAATCAGCAACACGAGCGCAAGCGCGACCTCGGCCATGATGAGCGCATTGCGGACGCGCCCTTTGCCCTCACCGGCGCTGCCGGTGCGGCTGCCGGATTTCAACGAGCTGTTGAGATCGACGTGGGACGCCTGCCACGCCGGCACGAGGCCGAAGATCACGCCCGTCGCCAGTGAGACGAGCAACGTAAAAACAAGGACGGAGGCATCGAGCTGAATGTTGCTGATGCGGGGAATATTTTGCGGCACAGTCTTGATGAGCGCTTCGGTTCCCCATTGCGCGAGGAGAAGTCCGAGCCCGCCGCCCAAACCGGAAAGCAAAATGCTTTCGGTCAGCAATTGGCGAATGATGCGGGCGCGGCTCGCTCCCATGGCGGCGCGCAGCGCAATTTCTTTCCCCCGGGCCGAAGCGCGCGCGAGGAGCAGGTTCGCGACGTTGGCGTTCGCGATGAGCAACACGCAGACGACCGCGCCGAAGAGGATATACAACGCCGCGCGCACGTCGCCGATCATCTCTTCGCGCAATGGCTTTGCGAGCACGCCGAAATGCGTATTCGAGTCCGGATATTGTTTTGCGAGTGCTTCGGCGATCGTGGACAAATCGGCTTGTGCCTGAACGATGGTCGCGTCCGGTTTCAAGCGCGCCACGGCCTCGAGGCTGTGCATGCCGCGCTGTTTTGTTGCCGGCTGTGAGTCATCAGCCGTCCCGGCATCTTCCGCAATCGAAACGTAGAAATCAGTCGCGTCGTTTTGGATTGGAAACTGAAAGCCGGCCGGCATCACGCCGATCACGGTGTGCGGACGCCGATCGAGCGTGACGGTCCGCCCGAGCACATTCGGATCGCCGCCGAAATGCTTCTTCCAAAAGTCGTCGCTGATAACAACCTTGAATCCGCCTGGCCCGCCGCCGGCCTGTTCGTCATCGCGGGCAAACGCGCGCCCTATCTTTGGCTTGATGCCGAGAATGTCGAAAAATTCGGCGCTCGCTCTCACGCCGTGCACACTCGTGGCCCCTTCCTCGCCGGTCAGCGCGGCCGATCGATCCCGATACACCGCGATGTTTGCGAGGGTGCGATTCTGATCGCGGAAATCGAAGAAGTCCGGATACGAAAGCGAGCCCAGGTTCGTTTGATCTTTCTGCCGCGTATCGGTCATGCCGACGGCGATGAGCTGGTCGGGCGCAGGAAAGGGAAGCGGTTTTAGCAGGACCGCGTTGACCACGCTGAAGATCGCGGTGTTCGCCCCGATGCCGAGCGCGAGAGTGAGGATCGCGATGATAGTGAACGCCGGATGCTTGATGAGTTGGCGGATGCCGTAGCGAATATCGTTTAGCATTTGGATTTTCGATTTTCGAATCTCGATTCTCGATCGGTGAAATTCATTCGGTGCGGAGCGCTTCCATTGGGTTTATCCGGCTGGCGCGTCGCGCGGGGATCGCTGCGGCGATAACGGCGGTGGCGGCGAGGACCAGACACGCGGTCCCATAACTCGTTAGGTCGCTGCCGCTGATGCCAAAGAGTGAGGCGCTCAAAAGACGCGAGACGAGAAGAGCGCCACCAATCCCAGCGACAAGGCCCATCGCCACCGCGCGCATTCCACGACCAAGAACAAGC
>DATILK010000391.1:0-6115 GCA_035476555.1 Chthoniobacterales bacterium
CGGATGCGTTTCAGAAATTGCTCGATTACTCGTGGCCGGGAAACGTTCGCGAATTGCAAAACGCGATGGAATACGCCGTCGTCCTCGCCCGGAAAGACAAGATCAGCGTGAAAGAATTGCCGGCGGAAGTGCAGTTGCCCGCAGCGCTGCAAAATGTGGAGCGCCCCGGCAAAGATAGCGTCCAAAATCTTGACGATCTCGAGCGCAACGCCATTATCCAGGCGCTCGCCCAATGCCACGGCAACAAGAAGAAAGCCGCGCAGGTTCTCGGCATTCAACGCCCGACGCTTTACAACAAGATGAAGCGTTACGCGATCGAGCTCTGAGGATTGCAGATTTAAGATTGAAGATTTCAGATTGAGCGGGGCCGCTCCATCAATCGACAATCTGCAATCTGAAATCTACAATCCGAAGTGCCCGCGTCCCGTCATCTCGCAAAAGTTCTCGCGCACGCGGAGCGCCAGCTCGCCGCAGCCCGGACGATGCGGCCGGTGGAATCACTTCCGCTCTACAAAAAATTCCTGAAGATCGAGGAGCACCGGCTTCGGCTTCGCCATCAATACGGCGGCGGTGGCCGCGAGATCTGTGCGCTCCGCGTCGAAATGATCGACGTGCTGATGCAACGGATCTTCGAGGCGGCGGTCACTTTTGCAGCGCGCGATCGTGGCGTTTCCCCTACCCCGCTCGCCCTTTTTGCACTCGGCGGTTACGGGCGTCGCGAGCTCAATCCGTTCAGCGACGTCGACATCATGTTTCTCCACGAGAAAAATCGAGGAAGCATCTCGCCCTACGCGGCCCAGGTCATCGAACAGATTCTTTACCTGCTCTGGGACGTGGGTTTCAAAGTCGGCCACTCGACGCGCTCCATCAACGAAGCCGTCGATCAGGCGAACAAGGACATGCTCACGAAAACGGCCATGCTCGAGTCGCGTTCGCTCGCGGGCGATGCCGCCATTGCGGCGCGTTTTCGGACGGCGTTTCGCCAACACTGCGTGCGCGGTCATGTCCGCGAATACATTTCGCTGCGGATGCAGGACCAGGCGACGCGCCACGCGAAATTCGGCGACACCGTTTACGTGCAGGAACCGCATTTAAAAAGTGGCTGCGGCGGATTGCGCGATTACCAGAATTTACTGTGGATGACGTTCTTCAAGGAAGGCGCACTTACGACCACGCATCTGGTGGGCAAAGATTGGCTGAGCGAGCCGGACCGGCGGCGGATCGAGGCTGCTTACGATTTTCTTCTGCGGCTGCGGACCGATCTTCATTACGCGACCGGCCGCGCCACGGACACGCTTCACTTCAATGTCCAGGACCAGATCGCGGCGCGGCTCGGCTACGCGCAAAAACGCGGCACGCTCCGGCAGGAAGCGCTCATGAAAGATTACTACGAACACACGCGAAATATTTTCCGCGTCACGGAGCGGATCACGGAGCAATTCGCCAGCGGCCGTTCTTCGTCCACCACGCGTTCGCTTTTCAGTTTCCTCCCGCGCCTGAAATCAACCGAGGAACGGCTCGGGCGTTTCCGGATTCGGCAGGGCCAGCTCTTCGCCCAAAGCTCCGATATTTTCGAAAAGGAACCGGCCACGATGATGGAAGTTTTCGAAGTGGCCCAAGCCCGCCGGCTCGAGCTTAGCCCGGACCTGTCCGATTTGTTCACCCGCAATCTCGGGCTGATCACCGGCGCATTTCGCAGCAGCAAGAAGCCTCGCGAAATTTTTCAGCGCATCATCTCGCGCAAGGGCGAAGTCGGCCGCGTCCTGCGCATGATGCATCGCGTCGATTTTCTCGGGCGTTACCTTCCGGAATTCGGACAGCTCACCTGCCTGGTGCAGCATGAATTTTTTCATCGCTACACGGCCGACGAACACACGCTGGTCTGCATCGACAAGCTCGACGAAGTCATGCACACCGAGGAGACGAAGTTCCGCGGTTACCGGCGCCTCTTCGAAAATCTCGCGGACCCGTTTGTTCTTTATCTCGCGCTGCTTCTTCACGACACCGGCCGCGCCGTCGGCGCGCGTCCGCATTCGGAAGCGAGCGCGCTTTTCGCCCAAGGCGCCGCCGCCCGGCTCCGGCTCTCGGCAGCGCAACGGCGTTCGCTTGTCCTGCTCGTCGACCATCACCTCACGCTCTCGAACATGGCGCAGCAGAGAAACCTCGACGATCCGGAAACCGCGGTCGAATTCGCCGGCATCGTTCGCGATCAACCGAATCTCGACGCGCTCATGCTGCTGACGCTCGCCGACGGCCAGGGCACCAGCGCCGATGCGTGGTCCGACTGGAAGGAGTCGCTGGTCTGGCAGCTTTACGAATCGACGACGCACTATTTGTCCGACCAGGAAGCGTTCTTCGCCCAGACAAAGATCGAGCGCGAACAATTACAGACTCGCGTGACCGAAAAACTCGGGGCCGAGTTTGCCGAGGAAGTCGAAGCCCACTTCGAAGTGATGCCGGACAATTATTTCCGCGCGTTCACGACCGACGAAATCGTTTCGCACCTGAAATTGTTCCGACGCTTCCTGGAAAATCTTTACCAGCGCGACGAGCCGCCGTTGGCGCCCGCGGTGGCGTGGCAGGCGTTTCCCGAGCAGGGCCATAGCATCGCGTCATTCTGCGCGTGGGATGGCCAGGAGTTTCTCGCAAAAATTGCCGGCGCGTTCGCCGTGGTGCCGTTGAACATTCTGAGCGCGGACATTTACACCCGCGGCGATAACGTCGTGCTCGATATTTTTCGCGTGTGCGATCCGCGTTTCCGCGCGGTGACCGACCCGCGGGACCAGGCGCTTGTCGAATCTACGCTCCGCTCCGCGTTGATCGATCCCGATTTCGATTTCGCGCCGTTACTGGAACGCGCGCGCCGCCAGATTGCGAAACACAACCGCGTCGGCCTTGGTTTTCCCACGCGCGTCGCCGTGGAAAACAAAACGCATCCGGCGTACACCCTCGTCCAAATCCAGACGCCGGACCGACTCGGGTTGCTCTACGAATTGCTCTCCGCGTTCGGCCAGGAAAATGTTTCCATCGCCCTTTCGCGCATCAGCACCGAAAAAGGCGCGGCGATCGACACGTTCTACGTGGCGGATCGGACGACCCGCGCAAAAATCACCGATTCAGCGCGGATCGCAGCGCTCTTGCACCGATTGCAGGAAGCCGCCGTCGGTAAATCGCGCTAGCCGCGCGCCGGTTTCCGTCTAGTTTCACCGCCGATTCCATCAACCATGAACGCGCTCATTCTCGCCGCCGGTTACGCGACCCGGCTCTATCCGTTGACCCAGACGAAAGCGAAACCGCTTCTCGAAGTAGCTGGCAAACCGATGATCGATTGGGTCCTCGACAATCTCACGCCGGTTCCCGATCTCGAGCGCGTTTATGTCGTGACGAACCACAAGTTCGTGAAGGATTTTCAAGCGTGGGCCGAGGAGTATCGGAAGAAGCGTCCGAAGTTTGCGATCGAGATCATCGATGACGGTTCCACCGATGATTCCGACAAGCTCGGCGCGATCGGCGACATCACGCTCGCTGTGACTCGGCACGATCTGGCGAAGGACAACCTGGTCGTGGTCGCGGGCGATAATCTCTTTAGCGAACCGCTCGCCGATTTTGCCCGAGCTGGGAAAAACTCCGAAGCAATGCTGGCGACTTATGACGTCGGCGATCTGGAAGCGATGAAAAAATACGCGAGCATCACGACCGACGCCGATGGAGTGATCACTCAGTTCGAAGAAAAGCCGCCCGAACCGAAAAACACGATGGCGGGAATCGCCCTCTATTATTTTTCGCGAGAGATCGTGCCGCTCTTCACGACCTACATCGCCGCCGGGAACAATCCCGATCAACCCGGCCGATTCATTCAATGGCTCTACCAGCGCAAGCCGGTGAAAACATTTCAGATCAAAGGCACCTGGTTCGACATCGGCAGCAAAGAGACGCTGGAGGAAGCGAACCAGATCTTCGCGCAATTCAGGTAGGGGCGATTGACCCCAATCGCCCGGGAATCATCTGGCGCGTCCGTCGCGGGCGGTTCGGTGAACCGCCCCTACCGAAGTCTTCCTTCGTCGAACTCGATGAGGTCGAAGTAGGTTTTGATATCTTTCCGGCCGGCGCCGCCGGCTTCTTTCAGAAAATGAACGAAGCGCGCTTTCTTCGCGGCGGTATCGGGATGACGCGCGATCATTGTCTGGTTCCAATGCTCGATCTCCTCGGCCGAATGCTTCGCGGCGTTCGCCTTTACCCAATCGAGAATTTTTTCGTCGTCGTCGAGCTCGTTGGCGATTTCTTCGAACGCGTCGCCTTTAAGGCGGAGGAACGCGAGAAGATGTTTGTCGAACCCGACGGTCTTGTAGTTATAACCGTCGAGCAATCCCTTGCGATGGAGTTTCGCCTTGTCGATCAAGCGAGGCAGATGCACGTATCCGCCCAACTTTTCGTAGGGACTGCGTGGACGCAGCTTTTGCATTGAGCCCGGCCTAGGCCGCGGGCAAAGCGTGGGGCACCGCCAACGGCGTCGCTTCTTCCGTCGTCGTGGCTGGCGCGGGAGCGGCCGGTGCTTCCGGCAACAATTCGCCCTGCGCGAGACCGGACGTGCCGATGATCAGCTGGCCCATGAAAATTCCGCCCTTCTCCACCGAGATTGATTTCGCCGTGACGTTGCCATCGAGCAAGGCGTTGCGATGGATCGCGACTGTGCCTTCCGCAATGATCTCGCCCGTCATTCGTCCGCGAATCTCAATGCTCTTCACTCGGATGCGCCGGAAAAAATGCACGTCCGATTTGCGATCGACCACGACGTAGTCCGCGAGCAGGCGGCCCGGAATTTTGCCGACGTAGTTGATCGTCGCGGTGCCGAGGCAATTCATGTTACCGCGCATTTTTCCTTCGATGATCGCGGAGCGACAGGTCACCGTGGTGCTGCTCAGGTCGCCCTTCGGGGTGACGTGGATCTCGCCCTGGGTCTTGATCGAACGGCTGAAGCTCGTGGTGATTTTATAATTCCGCAGGTCGATGTGCGTGCTGCACTTCGGGCAAAAACTCGATGTCGCCGCGGAACTGACTTCGTGATGCGCTTTGCACTCGAAGCATTCGATCTCCGAACTGTGGTGCTTGTTCCAGAATCCTTCCAGCTTTTGCCGGAGCGAAGAATCGCTCGCGGAGACGGCAGCCTCGACTCGTTCTTCTTTGGGTCGCAGCCGAATTTCCTGCTTCGGCGCCAGGGGCGCGAAGTGCGAGCCGCATTGGCGGCACATCGTGCTCTTGGCCGCGGCATACTCCATCTGTTTAAAGCCGCAGTGTGGACATTCCACACTGACTTTTGCAGGAGACGGCTTTGCGGCCACTGGCGGCTCTGGCGAAAGGTGACTGTCTTAGACTCGAGCGCCGAACGCGGGTTTTGCGGCCGGCTCTTCGTTCCGAACGATTTCCGGACGGGCCGGAGCAGTGCTGGCGGGCTTCGTCGCGCCGCCGCTGGTGACTTCTGATTTGCCGATAAAGGTCGCGCCTTCCTCGATGACGAGACGCGCCGCCTTCAGATCGCCCTGCAAGGTGCAACGGGACTTCAGCTCGCAGCGTTCCGCTACCGTGATGTTGCCCTGCACTTTGCCGTAGACCGTGATCGACTTCGTCTTGATTTCGCCATTGATGTTGGCGTTCTCGCCGATAGTCAGGATGCCGTCGGAATTAATTTCCCCCTTAACCTTCCCGTCGATGAGGAGTTCCTTTTGGAATTTAATCGAGCCTTCGATTTCTACGTCGCTCGAAAGGATGTCTTTGCCAGAATGTTCAGCCATATATTTTTTTGGATCGATTGTTGGTGTTGCCCGTGGTTCCTCGCGGGGTGCGAGACCATTGCCCTCCTCAGTGCCCGCGCTTAACGATCCTTCTCCGATCGACGACATGGGCTTTTGCGGAATGAATTTCTTCAGCACAGCCGGGCATTATGGTGATGCGGGTTTACGCTGTCAACGGATTAGCGCCGGAAATCCTCTTTTTCCTGAGAGAATTGGACGCGAAAAAGTTTGCAGGCTGAATTTTGGGCGACGAGGCGGAGGAACGGTGGGCACTGCGATGGAGTCCGATCAAGCACTGCCGCGAGGGCTTTTTCACGTGGTGGAAC